>NZ_JAVJUO010000038.1:0-15723 GCF_040220555.1 Coleofasciculus sp. C1-SOL-03 | reverse complement strand
TGGGCAATTACAGACTCGTGCTTTCAACCTGTACGCATAAGGGTTATTTTGATTGGGCTTGCGCCCCTCCCGTTTCCGGGGTAACGTTAGCTTCGCATAAGTTATGCCTCGGTACTATCTCCAACACACTGGTTTAACCCTTGTAAGCCTGTTTAATGCTGGAGTTGTAGAGCTACAAACTAGCTACGCATTTGTAGGTACGAACTTTAACTCTTGGGCATAACGTAGACCGCGTAGGTCTTAGGCTGGTCAGGTATGGGCTCAATTCCAAGCCCCCGCCTTTAGGCGTAGGGTTCCTGACGATTCAACAGTTGAGCCAGAAGAGACTCAACAGCTCCTCTGTCGTTGACAATAATAACTCATTTAGCCGAAGAACCCGTACATGACGGCAGAAACTGCCCATCAGTTCACCTTACAAACCCGTGTTTGCACCGAACTTGAGTTGGGGAAAGGTTGTTACTGATGGTGTAATTCTGCCGAAATGTGCTATATTGCTTGTTTCTCCTGAGTAATATAGCCACGCCAAAACCCTGCTAGTTCGCGGGCTTTATCCCGCCATTCGCTAGAGATCTGATACATACGACGGGGGCGTCCTCGTCCTTCCACTTTTTTCCAATACCCAGTAATTGCCCCAGCTTCTTCTAGAAACTTGAGGGCGCTGTAAAGAACTGTATCAGACAGTCGATAGGTTGGGTATTCGTGTTCGAGTTGTTGGATCAAGTGAGTGCCATAGGATTCCCCTTCTATGAGGACAGACAACACATAACATACGGCTAATTCCTTGTTGAGATAGTTGGGAGGAGGGTCTTGAAAAAACTGATAGATATCCTCAAATTTCATCTGCATAGTCCGCTGAATATCCCAGTGAGTCAGATTTGCATGGGACAGTTTTCCTAAAACTAACCATGGTTTCAACACCCTGAAAAAGTTCGGTGCAATGTATCGATCAGCAATGAGCAATCTCGGCTTGCTCATTCCTCTGATACTTTATAACCTCAAAGTATTGAGGTCGTCTAATGCACTCGTTAGTTTGGTTACGGCAGATGCAACAGCACTGAATAATCTCCATCAATTTTAGCTAAGTAATGGAGTGATTTTCCAAAAACATCGAGGCTTCCAAGTCCAGATCCAGGGAAAATCGTCCCCTTAGTGTGCAACCTGAGTGCGCGATCGCATTGCTAGCATTAATAATTTCTACTAGCTGATTGAGCAATAGTCCGCAATATTTTGTTTTCAATTCCTTAACGTTTTCCCTAAGGGGGTTTCAGACCGTCTATTGGTCACGACTTGGAGATGCTACCCTATTTCCGGAGGGGTCTGGAAAACGTTAGTTAAACACCCAGTTCTGGATTCGTCTGCCAAACTTCTTTAATAATCTTACCCGTTTGATCGAAATCAGCCTGGTAAGACATTGACCAAACCACCATCAGTCCCTGATCAGATTTGGCGGTGATCTGAATTTGAGCTTTAACCGTGCGATCGCGCCGTTGTTGCTCGAGTACCTGAAAGTCTTTGATATCATATTGGCGGAAAAAGTCCTGCCAAGCTGAGTAGATGGAGAGCCCCTGATAGGTTTGATTCACATCAGGTACATTGTAGGAGCGCTTAAGAACGGCATGATCACTGTAGCCATAGATTAACAGATCAGGATTAGCCGTTGCGATCGCCTGCCAGTGTTGTTGAGCCGCAGATAGGGGATTCGTGCTGACCTGATTTTTGTACAACGACAAACTCCAGACTAAAGCGATAGCACAGATGGCGTAGGATAAACGTTGTTTCCAATTCAGTTCCATACGCTTCCTCCATGAGCTGACGTGACGATGAGGTTCCCGCCGTCGGGCTAAAGCTTGGCTCAAGCACCTGCGCTCACAGACGCATAATCATCATTAAAAGTTCTCGGAGGAATAAGCTGAAGATTATGAAATATAACTTATCAATTATGAAAATTTATCGGGAGTGACAAACCGCCGTGAACATTAAGTGGGTGAACACAATTAAAGTTAACGGTTGAGATTAGGGAACAGGGAACAGTAAGGGTTTGAGGGTGATTTACAAAACTTAATACAGTACCGTTTTCTTTTGTCCGACTACTTAGCGTTTCGCTGGCATAAATAACAGCTTCTGTGTTCTCCTGGTTAAATTATGAAGTAGGTGTCACTCACGGATTCGAGTCCCCATGCCAGAATTGCCCGATACGTCCTCACTACCCGCCCCCCTCCAGCGCATCGCCTTGGTGCTGCGTACCGTTGGTCGGATTGCCTTGTGGGTACAATTAGTCCTCGGCGTTGTTTCCCTGGGGATCTTACTCACGGGAATCGCTGGTCGTACCCTCGGACCGACGGAAGATAAACAAGGGGTTGGGTTTGGCATATTTTTAGCAATATGTGGGTTAGTCACGCTGGGCGTAGGTGCCTACATTGCATGGCGCTATACTCGTATTTCCAAGCAACTGTTGACTGGTAATGTGGAAACACGACCCAGCAAAGCCGATACCCTCAAAACCATTAGGCTAGGATTAATCGTCAATATGGCGGGCATGTTATTGACGATTTTGGGTGCCCAAGCCATTATCGGCAGCATTGTGATCCGTTCGATTTCTCAACCGTCTGGCTTAACGGTGTACGAAGCCAATCGATTCGTGCGACCCTTAGACTTATTCCTGGTACAGGCGAATATCAACACGATTACGGCTCATTTTGCAGGTATCGCTGTGGCGATTTGGCTGTTCAATCGCATTAATCGGTGATTGGTTCTTCGTCCTTCGTCCTTCGCCATTTGTCCTTTTTGCCCAGTATCCGTAAAAATCTGTGCTTGATCTAAAGCAAATCCGAGAAAATCCCCAAAGCGTCCAAGAACGCCTAGAACAACGCGGGGCGGGTCAATATGACCTTCAGCCCATTTTGAACTTGAATCAGCGTCAACGGGAACTAGAAACCTCCCGTAGTCGCCTGCAAGCCCGTAGTAATGAGATTGGCAAACTCATCGGTCAAAAAATTAAAGCCGGGAGTTCCCCTGATGCGCCGGAAATCCAAGACCTGCGAGAACAAGGCAATCAGGTTAAAACTCAAATTAGTGAACTAGAACCTCAAGAAAAAGACCTTAAAGCCGACATTGAGGCACTCTTACTCTCCCTACCCAATCTACCCAGTCCCTCAGTTCCCCTGGGTGAGAGTGAAGCGGAAAATGTAGAGGTGCGCCGTTGGGGGGACGAGTATATTCCCCAAGATGACAAGATTTTACCCCATTGGGAAATTGGCGAAACCCTGGGTATTCTTAATTTTGAGCGGGCGGTAAAAGTCGCCCAAAGCCGTTTCGTCAGTCTAATTGGCGCTGGTGCGGCTTTGGAGCGGGCGTTGATTAGTTTTATGCTAGATCGGCAAATTGCCGCCGGCTATGTGGAAGTGATCCCACCCATACTGATTAACAGCCGCTCATTAATGGCGACGGGTCAATTGCCCAAATTTGCTGAAGAAAGCTTCAAGTGCGACAGTGATGATCTGTGGCTTTCGCCTACGGCGGAAGTTCCCTTAACCAATCTGTACCGTGACGAAATCCTAGACGCCTCCCAACTCCCCATTTATCACTGCGCCTATACCCCCTGTTTTCGCCGAGAAGCCGGGAGTTATGGACGAGATACCAAAGGGTTGATTCGACTGCACCAGTTTAATAAAGTTGAGCTGGTCAAAATTGTTCATCCGAGTACCTCGGAAGCCGAACATGAAAAGCTAGTGCAGGATGCGGCGGCAATTTTAGAGGCGTTAAACCTTCCTTATCGGGTTATTGAACTGTGTACCGGAGATTTGGGATTCTCTGCCACAAAATGCTATGACCTAGAAGTGTGGCTCCCGTCCTCTGGCAAATACCGGGAAATTTCCAGTTGTTCCAATTGCGGTGATTTCCAAGCGCGACGCGGTAGCCTACGCTTTAAGGAAACGGGCAAAAAAGGAACTCAGTTTGTCCATACCTTGAATGGCTCAGGATTAGCGATTGGGCGCACCCTGTCGGCAATTTTAGAGAATTACCAGCAACCAAACGGTACAGTGAAAATACCAGAGGTTCTACGTCCCTATATGGGGCGTGAGGTGTTGTAACCTTCGGCACAACAAATCGTCGATCAGGCGACCATCTGCCCAAGTATGGAAAGCGGCAACGTACAATAGAAAGGACGCAAGCAATCGTTACATTACTTCTTATGTCAATTTTGGCGGCGATCGCAGTCTTGGCGGTTTTGATTGTGGTGCATGAGCTGGGTCACTTTATGGCAGCTCGTTTGCAGGGAATTTATGCTAATCGCTTTTCTCTGGGTTTTGGGCCAGTTCTGTGGAAATACCAGGGACCGGATACCGAATATGCGATACGCGCTTTCCCCCTAGGCGGATTTGTGGGTTTCCCCGATGATGACCCCGATAGCGAGATCTCCCCGGATGACCCAAATTTACTCCGCAATCGACCCGTTTTAGACCGAGCGATTGTAATTAGTGCTGGGGTAATTGCCAACCTGATTTTTGCTTACTTTCTTCTGGTGGTACAGGTGGGAACAGTGGGAATTACTGACTTCAATTACCAGCCTGGAGTACAGGTTCCAGAAATTGCCGCAGAAAGTAGCCTCGTGGCGAAACAAGCCGGAATTAAACCGGGTGATGTCATTCTGGCGGTTGAGGATCAACCCTTGGGCGCCAGTCGGGGTGCAATCCTTACCCTCATGACCGAAATTCAAAATTCCCCCAACCAACCCCTAGAACTGTCGATTAAGCGGGGTGAACAAACCGTGTCCCTGGACGTGACGCCAGAACCGGGAGACGATGGCAAAGGTAAAATTGGTGTACAACTGGCACCCAATGGGGAAATAGTCCGCAAGTACGCTGACGGACTCGTTGAGATGTTTACGATTGCGGCTGACGAATATCAGCGCCTGAGTACGGAAATTGCCAAAGGTTTTGGTCAACTGATTAGCAACTTTAATGAAACAGCCGAACAAGTATCAGGTCCAGTAGCGATTGTGGCAATTGGCGCGAATATTGCCCGTTCTGATGCAGGGAATCTGTTTCAGTTTGCGGCGTTAATTAGCATCAATTTGGCGATTATTAATATCTTGCCCTTACCCGCGCTGGATGGCGGTCAATTGGCATTTTTAGCGATCGAGGGAATTCGCGGTAAACCTATCCCCACGGAAGTTCAGCAAAATATTATGCAAACGGGATTGGTCTTGTTGTTGGGATTAGGTATTTTCTTGATTGTGCGGGATACGGCAAATTTAGTTCCCTCTAGTTGGGTGCAAAATTTGTTTCAATGATGTCAGGGAACAGGGAACGGGGAACAGGGAATAGGGAATAGGGAACGGTTAACAGTTAACAGTTAACAGTTAACAGGGAACAGGTAGGTAGAGTTTTGAGTTAACTTCCCCATCTTCCTCATCTTCCCCTGCTCCCCCATCTTCCTCATCTTCCTCATCTCCCCCCGCTCCCAGACGTAGCATGCTACGTCTCTACATTGCTTCCCTAGATTTTTCATGAGCATCACCCGTAAATGGTCTGCTAAACAGCAACGAGCCTTGGAGATCTTGATTCGCCTGAAGCGACTGTATCCAGATGCTCGCTGTACGCTAAACTATGACACTCCTGTACAGTTACTGGTGGCGACGATTCTCTCGGCACAATGTACGGATGAACGAGTGAATCAGGTGACACCGGAATTGTTTCGCCAATTCCCTAATGCTAGAGCGATCGCGCAGGCGGATATTGAGGTGCTAGAAGCCTTGGTACGCCCAACTGGATTCTATCGCAATAAGGCGAAAAATATTCAAGGGGCTTGTCGGATGATTGTGGCTGAGTTTGGCGGTCAGATTCCCAGGCGTATCGAACTGCTGATGAAATTACCCGGTGTGGCTCGCAAAACTGCCAATGTTGTGCTAGCTAATGCCTTTGATATCCACGAGGGGGTGACAGTGGATACTCATGTTAAGCGCTTGACTCAGCGTCTGGGTTTAACGGAACATCGTGACCCCATTCGCATTGAACGTGATTTAATGCGACTTTTACCTGTAGAAGACTGGGAAAATTGGTCAATTCGCCTCATTTACCATGGTCGGGCAATTTGTCAGGCGAAGAAACCGCAGTGCAATGCTTGCGTGCTGGTGGATTTATGTCCTAGCGCTAGGGTTGAGGGGTGATGGGGTGATGGGGTGATGGGGTGTGGGGTGTGGGGTGTCGGGTGTGGGGTGTCGGGTGTCGGGTGTCGGGTGATATAGCACTACGCACTAAGGTTAGGACAAATGAAGAAAAATCAAAATCGCTTAATCCCTTGATGAGTAAGCTTTTGTCTGCACTATTGCCTGACCAATGACAAATGACAAAGGACGAATGATAAAGATAAGATAGGAAACAGTGTCTTTATTTAGGGAAACGCCAAGGACTCATGGCTAAAAAAGGAATGATTGAGCGCGAGAAGAAGCGCCAGAAGCTGGTTGAGAAGTATGCGGCTAAACGCGCAGCATTGAAAGAACAGTTTGATAATGCCTCCTCTCCAGCCGAGAAACTAGAAATTCATCGCAAGATTCAACAGCTACCCCGCAGTAGTGCGCCGAATCGGGTACGGAATCGCTGTTGGGTAACTGGACGCCCCCGTGGTTACTATCGGGATTTTGGTCTATCTCGCCATGTGCTGCGGGAATGGGCGCATAAGGGATTACTACCCGGTGTGGTTAAATCGAGTTGGTAGGTTTGGGTCATTGGTCAGTCGTTCTTACCGAAAGACAAAGGACAAAGGACAAAGGACAAAGGACAAAGGACAAAGGACAAATGACCAATGACGCATCACTAGTTTCCACAGCAACGGTCAATCCCCAGACTGTCGAGAAGTAAATCGCTGACGGCGTTGGCGATCGCAAATTCACTATAGAAGCTTTCTCGGAAGTCGAAGGCTTGCATTTCGGTGACAATGGCAATAACTAACGCGCCGACATCGTTTTCGCCTTCTAAGCGTTGGCGGACAAAGATTTGGGAGGCGCGATCGGCAATGTCCTGATTCGCTGGTTCTGGTATAAATTCATGATCCAGCCAGTGAACCAAAGCGTCTCGCAACCATTTTCCTTCCTGCTGGGCATTTTCAGCAGGGGGAAGGGTAACGGGGGGTATGGGTTCAGCCATAAAATGTTAAAAGTTAGCCGTCTACAGTCAAAACATTCTCGTTGGGGAGGGGAAAGTGACGATTTTGGGGACATCAGCGGTTCGTCATATAAACCTGATTGTCAATAATTGCCAAGTCCTCGTCGTGTGACCCTCTTGGTCGTGACTCATCGGTTCTATCTCCCTTGTCTCCCCTATATGCTACATTTGACTACAACTTGGTATTAACCAAACATACTGTTGAAATTTTGTCAACCTCAACAATTGAGGTCGTGTAAGCAGCATCATTGAGAAAGATTTTTTTTAAGCATAGCGAAATTATGGGCGATCAGGGAAATCTTAAACTGAAGTTGAGCGGTTCGAGAACAGGGACTCTCAAGCGAGTTCGATCATGATGGAGTTAACGATTCCGACAATAATCCAAGGATATGCTCAAGGCTACTTTTTAATGGCGGATGAAACCGGATCATTAGGGTGGTACTCCAGTCGCCATCGAGCCATCATTCCCTTAGACGAACGGTTTCGCTATCCTAAATCTCTACAGCGGGTTTTAAATCAGCAGCGGTTTAGCACGGCAATTAACCGAGACTTTAAAGGCGTTGTCGCTGGTTGTGCTAATCGGGAAAGCACTTGGATTTCGCCGGAACTCCAGGAAATTTATTGGTTACTTTATCAAGAAGGTTGGGCGTATAGCTTTGAAACCTGGCAAGGAAATGAACTAGCCGGTGGAGTTTTAGGCATTGTCATTGGCGGCGCATTTATTGGCGAATCTATGTTTTATCGGATTCCCGAAGGCTCAAAAGTGGCGTTAGTCAAATTAGTCGAGCGGTTGCGATCGCGCGGCTTTTTATTGTTTGATGTACAAATGATGAATCCTCACTTGGCTCGATTTGGCGCTTGTACGATAGAGGAGCAAGAGTATCAGGTGATGCTACGACAGGCGTTGCGACGGCGATGTTATTTTGATCGGATTCCGGTGTAAAAACGAAAGCACCTGTTGGATCTCCCCCATCTTCCCCATCTCCCTCATCTTCTCTATCTCCCCTGATTCAGGAACTTCAGTTTATAGCAACCGCCATAGCGGTTAGGACACATCATTTATGTAGAGACGTTGCATGGAACGCCTCTATGGTGCCGAAAGTCCTAATCGATGTGTCTACTGCTATAACAACAAGCGCCACTCTTTTTTCAAACAGTGCAACACCTCAGGCTCAAAGAGGACGACTTTTTGGTTTTCGGGAAACTTCCCTTTACACAAGCGCACGGCAATTTGCCCTAAGCTTTCACTGAAGAGAATTTGCTTAAATAACAGATTATCGGTTTTCTCGATTAGATGAACCGCTGTCGCCAATTCCCCTTCTAAATCAAAACCAACATTGAGTTTGATGTGATGGATTTCATGAATGCAGCGGAAAATCAGGTTAATGTCTGAACCTAATAGTTCAGAATTTTTGAACTGAGTGGTAATCATTAATTTACCTTGGTCGTAATCCCTATAGATATGCTCTAAGCTCAGTTCGGTTCCTTTCATATAAGGAAAAAAATCGACGTACTGGAACTCTATTCCCTGGAGTTCTACCTGTGCTATATCCACGATAAATTGACGGAAGGCTTTCACGACGGAAGGCGATAGATCATACGCTGGGGTATCAATGTAATACCGAGCAATGTCTTCAAGATTCATATTTTTTTCTTAGATGCAACCAACTGACAATCAAAATCGCCAGACAACATAATCATTGACCTGGCTAGCTGAGGGATTACCCTCACAGAATTCACCCATTTCAATTGTGGGAGATCTCAGCCCAAAATACATCCATGGAACTACGGAAATTTTTGGGTAGTGTTCATGGAAAAGTCCGCGTGAATTCACCGACGGAGATTTATTTATAAAGTAAATATAGAGAAAAGTTATACAACTGGCAATACCGTGGTATAATGAATTTTTTAATTACCTGGACATAAATTCTGTACGCTGTACTAAAAAATGTTAAGGAGCCTCAAATCCTTACTGTTCCCTGTTCCTTCCTAATCTCAACCGTTCACTTTAATTGTGTCCACCTACTTATCAACGAAGATTCACCCTAAGCCAATATCGAGAAGCATCATGACCACGAATCCGATCATCACCCCAATTGTTCCTTCCTGTTCGCGACCTTGACGATGGGATTCGGGGATGATTTCATCACTAATCACAAATAGCATTGCACCCGCTGCAAACGCCATTCCCCAGGGTAAAAGGGGTTGTGCGATCGCCACCACACCCGCACCCAGTAAACCGCCCACAGGTTCGACTAACCCTGTCAGCAATGAAATCCCCACAGCATAAAGGCTTGAGTAGCCTTCCGCCAATAAAGAAACCGCCACCACCAAACCCTCTGGAATATTCTGCAACCCAATCCCGATCGCCAACGGAATTCCCTGGGATGGATTTCCTGCACCAAAGTTAACCCCAACCGCCAAGCCTTCGGGAAAGTTATGAATTGTAATCGCTAAAATAAATAACCAAATGCGTCTGAGATGTTGGGTATTTACCCCTTCTGGACCCTTATAAAAATGTTCATGGGGCAAATACTTATTACTTAACCCCAAAAACGCCGTTCCCAAAAGCACACCCACACCCATAATTAACGCCGCCTTAATCTGGGAAGCGCCTTGAGAAATCGCTGCATCTTTACCCGGTACAATTAACGAAAACGATGTCGCGGCTAACATCACCCCAGCCCCGAATCCTAAGGCGATCGCTTGTAATCGCTGGGTTAAGCGGATCGGTAAAAATACGGGTAACGCACCGACAAAAGTTGCGAGTCCCGCCAGTAAACTGGCAAGAAAACCCGCAAGAATTGGATTCATAAGGGAATAGGGAACAGGGAACAGGGAATAGGGAATAGGGAACAGTAAGAATGTCCTAACTTACCTTAATGCTGCTAGATTGCTGACTCAGCCAATCGAGAATTAAGGAATTAACCATCTCTGGTTTCTCATCATGGGGACAATGACCCGCTTGGGGGATGGCAAAAAACGCCACATCTTTCTCCATTTGGCGCTGCTGCTGGTAAATCGCCGCCCCGTTAATGGGTGTCCAAGGGTCATTTTCTCCCCAAAGAACTAATAGAGGACGGTTTAATTTGGGTAATAATTCCCCAGGCGCAGGACCGGCTGGACCGGTCAAGACTGACGCAAATACCTGTTGGGCGCCCGGATCACAGGAGGGTTGGTAGAGTAAATCGACTAATTCTTCTGTAATCGCTTGGGGGTCACAGTAAACCTGACGCAGGGTGTTGCGAATCCGGTTTTTTTGGCGAATGCGGTTAAATAAAAATGGACCAACGGTTTTAGAACTGACCAATTTGGTGAAGGTTCCCATCACCAGCCGCAAGGGTAAATTTAACTCATCGGGACGGTGATTTAATCCCCCTGCACAGTTAATTAAAACACCACCCTTGGCGATATCCGGGTCTTGAGTCACTACCATTAAACTTAATAGCGCCCCGATTGAGTTGCCAATAAATACCGTTGGTTCGTTAATATGGGCGTCCCAGAAGTCTTTGATCTGTTCCTGCCATACCTCTAAGCTGTAGTCTAAGGCGGGTTTATCTGATCCACCGAATCCTAACAGATCAATCGCAAACACCCGATATCCTGCATCGGCTAACACCGGGATATTCTTGCGCCAATGTCCAATGGATGCACCAAACCCGTGAATCAATACCAAGGGTTGACCGGTTCCCTGGACGGTGTATTGAATCGAGTGACCTTGCCAAGTCCAAACGTGCTTTTCTAAGGGGTTGTTCTGGATTAACGGTTGGGTAATCACGGTGCTTTATGAAGTTTGTTTAAGCGTTTTGTTCTATGATACCGGGATTGAGGCAGATTCTGGAAAATTTTTGCCCAGATTCCTGTTTATTGAGAATCGCCACGTTTGAATAAATGGGAACAGTTCCTTCATCCGTTCTGTCTTAGGAATCCATTTGTTTGTGTTTGGTATAAGTGTTATGAGTCAACCATTATTTGTGTCAGGCGGTAGGATAATCATCGCCGTTGTTGGATGCGCGATCGCCACCGCCTCTCCTTCTGTGGCGAATCCTATCCCCACATTACCTGTGGAGGTGATTCAGGGGATGGAACTTGCCCAAACGCCCGACCTAGAAGAAGATACCGTTGAATCGTTGCCTGATGCGATCGCAGAGGCTGTCCTTGATGATATCAGCCGTCGCCATAATTTAGATACATCCCAGCTAAAAATTCTCAAAGTCGCCCGCCAAACCTGGTCCGATGGATGTTTGGGATTAGGTGGTGATCAGATTTGCACTCAGGCGCTAGTTCCCGGCTGGTTGGTGATTGTCGGGAGTGAGGAGAAACTGTGGGCGTATCGGACGGATGGAACGGGTTCAGTCGTCGCCCTGGATGAAACCTTAAGCCAGAAAATGACCGCCCGTTATACCGCGACGCTGATTGAAGAACAACGCATCCGCACCCGCAACCGTGAAACTACGGAAATTACCTCCGGGAGTACCACCAGTCAAACCACCCAGGGAACTGTTGATAGTCGCGCTAGTCAACGTCAAACCACTCAGATGAATGGGGGGACGACTCAACAGCAACAAGTCGCCGCTAGCGGTTCCCAAATCCGCCGAACTGTACAAACGAGTTTCACGGATATCGCCAGTAATTATTGGGCGCAGGACTTTATTGCTGAGTTGGTACGCTTAGACATTCTCAGCGGTTTTCCCGATGGTACATTTCGTCCCAATGAACCTGTGACTCGCGCCCAGTTTGCGGCGATGATTCGTAAGGCGTTTGAGAAGACGAAAATCCGCAATGTGAGTATCCGGGATGTTTCTACCCGTCACTGGGCATACAATGCGATTGAAGAAGCTTGTGAAACGGGGTTTTTAACAGTTAATTCTGCTAATAACTTTAACCCCAAGCAAACGTTATCGCGGTTGGAAGTATTACTGGCATTAACTCAGGGGTTAAATTATTCGGTGAATGGATCAGCGACGAACATTTTACAATTTTATAATGATGCATCCGCGATTCCGACTAATGTTCGTTCGTTAGTTGCTGCGGCGACGCAGCGAGGCATTGTGGTAAATTATCCTAATGTCAAGTTATTGAATCCTAATCAGATCGCTACCCGGGCGGAAGTGGCGGCATTTTTGTATCAAGCTTTGGTGAGTACCGGGGAAACGGTGGCGATTTCTTCTCCGTATGTGGCGGCGGTTGAGTTTGAAGAAATTGAAAATGAGGTGCAAGAATCGGGTGAAGAACAGGAAGTAGAAATGGAGGATGATGATGATGACGATGATGACGATGATGATGATGACGATGATGATGACGATTAATTGGCTGTAGAATTGCTGCTACAATCTACTTTTTTTGCCCTGGCGACTAGAAGTCGCAGCTACACAAACAAAGTCCGCCTGCGCGGACTAGCTTATCGCAGTCGCCAAGGCGATTAGGACACAGCAAAATGCGCCAAACTTTGACCAGTCAATCTTTTCCCTTGGAGCCTTCTGCCTTCTGCCTTCTGCTAGATAAAGGGGGTGGCTAGCCCGGATTTGGTATTAATCATTGGTGTCAGTTTAATCGAAAATCTCAACTACATTGAAACAAACCCCTCCCTAACCCTCCCCTTATCAAGGGGAGGGAACTAGAAAGTCTCCCTTTTTGATCCCCCTCTTCCCTTTTTGATCCCCCTCTTCCCTTTTTGATCCCCCTTCCGTCCCCCTTAAAAAGGGGGAGACCAGAGGATGCTTCGCTTTTTGTTCCATGGGGGAGACCAGAGGATACTTCGCTTTTTGTTCCATGGGGGATTTAGGGGGATCTCCAACTGCTGCTATCCAGGCAGATTTTCTTTAAGCTGGGCGATATTTTCGGGACTTAGAGTAAGTTTTACTTCTATTTGTTGCTGCTTATCGCGCAGTGTGATAATATGGTTTTCTCCTTGGGGGTTACTTTCCCATTGAGGATTGGTAATTTCTATGTTCTGATAAATAACTTCCGGAATTCCCACCCGGATGACTAAATTTTTCTGTGATTGAGGATAAATATAAAGCTGAAGCCGTTGCGGATCAAGTTCAAGTTTCCAGGGGGTGGTGCTGCGTTCTTGATCGGTGTCCACTTTTTGCCAGTAGAGTGTAATTCCGCGAATTTGGGGATTTTGCAGTTTAAATTCGTCGTCAAACCGCTGCCATTCCCAGTCGATTTCCTGGGCATTTCCACTGGAAGGAATTAGTCGCTGTCGCCATGCAATTTTACGGTTGTTTAGCGCTGTCCAAAATTTGCTGATTTTGGTGAGATTTGCGCCATTTTCGGGATTGTCACTATTTTGTTGCCAAATAATCATGGTTTAGGGAACAGGGAACAGGGAATAGGGAATAGGGAATAGGGAATGGGGAATGGGGAATTTAGGATTCATAGTTAGACAGGTTCATCTAAATGTTCGGCGACAGATTGATATAAGTCGAGAACATGCTGATCTTGAAGACGATAATAGACCTTGCGACCGCGTTTATGATAGCGTACTAATCGCATGGCTCGTAGGGTGCGTAATTGATGGGAGACGGCGGATTCAGTCATATCCAGGGCGGCGGCGATGTCACATACGCACAGTTCTGCGATCGCGAGTAGGGAGATGATCCGCAATCGATTTGTATCACCCAGGGAACTGAACAATTCTGCCATGCGTTGGGCTTTTTCGGTGTTCAGCATTTTTGGCTGCAATGAACCAATCCGCTGACGTTCAACCTGATGGGGCGGATGGCAATGAGGTGTGTCTGTGTCTGGATTAGCAGAAATGTTTGCCTCTGGCGTGGATAATCGGATTGGCATTGAGGTACTATCTCTTGGCTGTGGAATGGTCTGATTTTATGGTAGCTGACTCAGGGGGTTAAGGGTGTGGGGTGTGGGGTGTCGGGTGTCGGGTGTGGGGTGTCGGGTGTGGGGTGTCGGGTGTGGGGTGTCGGGTGTGGGGTGTGGGGTGTTGGGTGTGGGGTGTCGGGTGTGGGGTGTGGGGTGTTGGGTGTGGGGTGTTGGGTGTGGGGTGTGGGGTGTCGGGTGTCGGGAAGATGGGGGAGGTTAACTCAAAACTCTACCTTACCTATTGCCCATTGCCCATTGCCCATTCCCGATTGCCCATTGCCTATTCCCTGTTCCCTGTTCCCTGTTCCCTGTTCCCTGTTCCCTGTTCCCCAAATAAATAACGAATCCCCCATCGCTGGTTCAAGCTAAAATGCAGCAAATGTTCATCTGTTTTTGATGTTAACTCTGTTAGGGAAGGAATATTATGGGTGATTTAGGACAATTGCCTGTCGGAATTATTGGTGCTTCTGGCTATGGAGGCGTGCAATTGATACGCCTATTGATGGATCACCCAGGCGTTGAGGTGGTTTATTTGGGGGGAAGTAGTAGTGCGGGAAAGCCGTTTTCTGAACTCTATCCTCATTTGGGTCATTGTGTGAATTTGACCATTGAGGAGATTGATTTAGATAAAATTGCCAGCCGTTGTCAGGTGGTGTTTCTGTCGTTACCCAATGGTTTGGCGTGTCAGATGGCGCCGCCGTTGTTGGCGAAAGGCTGTAAGGTGATTGACCTTTCGGCTGATTATCGGTTTAAGAATTTGGAGACCTATAAAACCTGGTATGGGGGAGAACGCAATGACCAGGAAACTGTGGCTGCAGCCGTTTATGGCTTACCGGAATTATATCGCGATCGCATCGCTGAGGCGAAACTGGTAGGGTGTCCGGGTTGTTATGTTACCACCAGTCTTTTGGCACTTGCACCGTTGCTTAAACAAGGGTTGATTCAGCCTGATACGGCGATTATTGATGCGAAATCAGGTACATCGGGGGCGGGACGTAAGGCGAAAACTAATCTTTTACTTGCGGAAGCGGATAGTTCGGTGTCGGCTTATGGAGTGGCGCGTCATCGCCATACCCCGGAAATTGAGCAGATTTGCAGTGATTTGGCGGGTCATGAGGTGATGGTTCAGTTTACGCCTCATTTAATGCCAATGGTGCGCGGACTGCTGGCGACGGTTTATGCAACATTACGTGATCCGGGATTAGTGCGAGAAGATTTGGCGACGATTTATAATGCATTTTATCGCGCGTCTCCCTTTGTGCGCGTCTTACCCAGTGGGACGTATCCGCAAACGAAGTGGGCGTGTGGGACGAATTTGTGTTATATCAGCGTTGAAGTTGATCCACGTACTGACCGGGTGATTGTTATGTCAGTTACCGATAACTTGATTAAAGGTCAAGCGGGTCAAGCGATTCAATGTTTGAATCTGGTTATGGGCTGGGATGAAAAGTTGGGATTACCGTTGTTGAGTTTTTATCCGTGATGGGGTGTAAGGGTGTAAGGGTGTGGGGGTGTAGGGGTGTAGGGGTGTAGGGGTGTAGGGGTGTGGGGGAGAAATGTAGAGACGCGCCATGGCGCGTCTGGGTGATGGTGGTGATGGGGCGGGTTTTGTACAAATGTTATTATCTCATGGCGAGACGAGAGTCCCTAAACCCGCCCCTACAAACCTGGTTCCCTCCTACAAATTCGGTCAGGGCGGGTTTTGTACAAATGTTATTATCTCATGGCGAGA
>NZ_JAVJUO010000037.1:0-9183 GCF_040220555.1 Coleofasciculus sp. C1-SOL-03 | reverse complement strand
ACTGAGAACTTTTATAGAAGACCAATCAACTTTCTTCAGCGCCTGACCCAACCGAGATTTTATTTCGGCGTGGGTATGCTTCTGACGCTTTTTAAACTCTTGAATACGTTGATAAATATCTTCTCCAACTACCTGGGAGTCACTGAATACGACGCCGTTTTTGTAGTTGGAATCCATCCCCACTACCTGACCTGATGTTTTCCAGGCAGGTCGATCTTTCTCAAATATAAAATCAATCCACAATCGCCCTTTCTTCAATCCCATGCGGAGCGTTTTAGATAGCTGCCATCCCTGAGCTAACCGTTGATTGATTACTGAGGTGGACTTGAGCGGGATAACTAACTTGGGCGCCCCCGAGCCGATCAGTTTGACGCACCAATCAAAGCCCTTCTTTTTAAAAAGTATAGCAAATAAAGTCAAAGTTTTATAGAATTAGTTATCATGCACCAATAACGCCACCGGAAAATCACGGAGAACATCGCGCACCCACAGCGCACCATCCGCCTGAATTTCCTGTCCCGTCATCACATCCCGCCACACAGACGACGCACTCGAGGGTAAAGAAATCCGGGTTTCTTGCCAAACTTGTTCACCCATGGGATATTCGTCTGGCTTCACTAAACCCGTTAACAACCGAGGGACAATCACCATCACGGTTGTATGATCCCAGGCTCGGGCAAACGTAACCACATGATCCTTCAAACTACCAATAACGCTCAGTTTCTGGTAATCTCCCCGTTGGAATAACTCTAAATACTCGCGCCGGGTTTTTAAGGCTTGATAGATGACGAATAACTTAATTCGACCGTCTTCTGGACTCTGACACAAGTCCTGAACTAAACCCAGCTTATCCGTTTCGTAGCGCTGCTTTAAGTCTTGAACTAACGCCAGCCGCCGTTCAAAATCTACCGGACGACGATTATCGGGATCAACTAAACTTAAATCCCACAGTTCCGTTCCCTGGTAAAAATCAGGAACACCCGGAGAGGTCAATTTCAACAAGGCTTGGGAGAGACTATTAAAAATGCCGTAATGTTGGACTTTGCGTTGAAAGGGTAGGAACGCTTCTAAAAAAGGATTGTCAGGGATATCTTTGAGTAAGCGTTCCGCAAACCGAATAAACCCTTCTTCATAGTTAGTATCGGGTTTCAACCAAGCGGTATGAACTTTAGCTTCTCGGATTGCCTTGATAATATAGTCTTTGATCCGCTGCACATACGTAGGAAAATCCGCTTCATCAAAGGGGAAGGTTCCTAGCAAGGTTTGGTAAAGAAAATATTCGTCATTGGGATCAGGAATATCTAACCCATCAATACAATCCTTATGCACCGCATTGATTTCCTGCCATTTCCTTAACATACTATCCCACTCGCCGGGGATTTCTGAGATAACATTAATTCTTGCTCTCACATCTTCACCCCGCTTGGTATCGTGGGTTGCTGTTGTATTGATTGTATGGGGCCAATAAGCGATGCGGTGTTGGTTAAACTCATGAAAGTCATCTAAGGAAACGCCAAATTCACCCGGATTCCCGCCCACTTCATTAAGAGAGATGAGACGATTATAAATATAGAACGCCGTATCTTCTACCCCCTTGGCTGTCAGCGGTCCGGTAAACTGTTGTAGCCGCATGACAAAATAACGCCATTGTTCGGCTTCTTCTGGATTGAGTGACTCATCAACTTCCAGTAATAAAAACTTCTCAATAAACGTCAGTTCGTTAAAGAAAATTGGCGTATTTTCTTTGGCTTTGCTAATCACAGACTCAATACAATCTCGATCCGCTTTACTCAAGCCTTCTGGACTTGCGTAAGTTCGGTATACGGGAAACAGCGCCATAATTTCGACCAAAGCGGCTTTCAGGGCATAAATCGTAAAGTCACTGGCGTATCGGTATCGACCAGAAATTCGTTTGAGTAAATTGGCTAAGTTATCGATATCTCCAGTCAAATGCTTGGCGATAATCAATCGCTTTTTCTCTTCTATGATGGCTTGATAGGATATGGAATTCCCGATAAAGCGATAGTAAACGCTGTCAAACTTCGGCTGAGTCTGCTGATGGCAGAAAATACCATTGACTTTGTTCAAGAAATCATACCCACTCGTCCCTTGCACGGGCCAGGTTAGGGGCAAATCTTCATGCTCTTCTAAGATTTTCTCAACCACAATATACGCATCCGAAGCATGGTCTCGTAAGCGATTCAAATATTGAGCCGGATCATAAAGTCCATCGATATGATCGATTCTGATGCCGCTAAATTTCTGTTCCTCAATCAGCTTTAATATCAACCCATGATTGTGATTAAACACCCGCTCATCTTCGATGCGAACAGAAATCAAATCATTGACGGTGAAAAATCGCCGATAATTCAGTTCTTCATTCCCCACCTTCCAGTACGCAAGGCGGAAAAACTGCTCAGCCAATAATTTCTCTAATAAGTCAAAGCTTTCGGGTTTTCCGGGTTCCCCATTAAAGATTTGAATATTTTCGTCGATGAACTCTCTAATTTCTACACTATCATTCCAGAGTTCCCACAACATTCTCTTGATAAAGCCAATCTGATCATAGCGTTCCGTTCCTTCTTCGCCAGAGGGAATGTATTTTAACGCATAGAGAGCGCCCAGAAACTTGACAAAATCGGGATGATTCCTGCCTAATATCCGCCGGATGCGTGCCAAATCATAGGTTAAGACATTGGAGTAGGATTCGATGCGAATGGGAAACTGTAGGTCATAGTAATTAATCGTAAAACCGTCTTGGTTATACTGAAGTTTGAGTTCACCACTTTCTAAGCAATCGCCACAAAATTTCCCTAAAAATGGCGCTAAGACTCGCTCCCGAATGCCCTCATAATGATGTTCCCAGTTAATATCAAAGTAGTCTTTATATTGAGAGTCGGGACCATTCTCCAAGACTTCAACCAGCATGGGGTTTTGACTATCAAACGCCATGTGATTCGGCACAATATCTTGAAGCCATCCTAACCCTTGCTGTTGTGCCTCCTCAACCAGAGACTCAAACTCCTCCAAGCCGCCGAGTTCTGGGTTTATTTGATTGGGATCAACCACATCGTAGCCATGGGTGCTACCGGCTCTGGCTTTAAATATAGGAGATGCATAAAAGTCAGAAACTCCTAATTCTGCCAAGTAGGAAATAATCGCTTTTGCTGACTCAAAGGTAAACTCAGGATTAAATTGAATTCTATAGGTGGCGACGGGAATCCGCATCATAAGCTTTTCAAGGGGTTAAAGAACTGACAGAGCGTTGGCTCTGGGACTAGATTTAAAAATTGCTTGTTAACTAAAGATGTCAAACCGTAGGATAGTGGCGTTGAACGTAATGCTTAAATCATAGCTTAACATTAGTTAATTATACAGGGATTAGCTCTGAGCAATACCAAGAGTACCGGACAGGAAGGCTCCAAGGCAGATGATTTCCAGGAAAACGTACCTCAAGGGAGAAAGGGGGGTGACAAAAGCGAATTTGATATCAGCCACCAAGATTGACAAATCAAGCAATACATGCATTATCTCTAGGCAACACCTTATTTGTTGATAATGGTATGATTTCGACTGGGCTTACATCCCCTTTTGGGTGGATTACGCCTCTCCCTGACGACTGAACCGAGGCTAGTGTCACTGACAATATAAGGCAAAACTCAGAGGAGCAAGGGTTAAGGATTGTCCAGCTTGTAGCTGTTGGGAGAGTTGAGATCCCTCACCCATCCATTCCTTATCCGCCGAGTCAATCACTTTTGAGAAGTTCCCTGGGGGAATCTGAGGCGAAACCGTTACTGCATCCTTAGCAAAGTTGATCAAGCCGAGGACTTGGCTATCTCCAGCCGTGCGATGGATAACGATAATCTTTTCTGGGGACAAGCTCGATACATTGAGATTCTGCCGATCTAGTGTAGCCAAAGCTGGGGTTTCTTTTCGTAGCTGAATTAACCGTTTGTACCAACGCCGCAATACGGCATATTTGTCTTGGTCTATCTTCTCCCACTGTAGTTTTGACTGCTCAAAGACTTTTGTGCCTTGGGGATCAGGTGCATTGTCCCAACCAAATGCCTTAAACTCTTCCGCCCTCCCGGTACGCACACCTTCAATTAAATCGGGATCACTGTGACTAACAAAATACTGAAACGGCGCCTCTTCGCCATATTCTTCGCCCATAAATAGCATTGGGATATAGGGAGAAAGCAATACCGCCGCCGCCGCTACCTTCAACCCCGGAAAGTCTACCAACGTGGATAAGCGATCGCCAATCAGTCGATTGCCAATTTGATCGTGGTTCTGGATACAAACAACAAACTGTTCCGCTGGACGATCCGCTGCTGAATTCCCATGGTTGCGTTTGCGGAAGCTAGAATATTGTCCACTATAGATATAGCCTTCGCGCAGAGCGACTGCCAACTGCTCAATTTTGCCAAAATCTTCGTAATATCCCGATAGTTCGCCCGTTAACAGGGTATGCAAGATGTGATGAAAGTCATCGCACCATTGAGCATCATGACCAAATCCCCCGTCTTCCCTGGGTTTAATCACGCGCACGTCATTGAGATCACTTTCGGCGATGACGTATCGTTGCACTGGCGTGGTGCGATTAAAATTAGCGACAGCATCCCCTAATTCTTGCAAAAAGGGTTGAGCGCTCATATCGTAAATCGCGTGAACCGCATCAACTCGCAGGGCGTCAATGTGGTACTTATCTAACCAGTACAAGGCATTCTGGATAAAGAAATTCCGCACATCATTACTATAAGCGCCATCAAAGTTAACCGCATTGCCCCAAGGGGTACGGTATTGATCCGTAAAGTAGGGACCATACGCCCACAAATAGTTGCCTTCGGGTCCTAAATGGTTATACACCACATCTAAAATGACCGCGATCCCCGCCTGGTGACAAGCATCCACAAGTTTTTTCAACCCCGCAGGTCCCCCATAGGACTCTTGCACACCATAGACATACACCCCGTCATATCCCCAGTTGCGGCTTCCGGGAAACTGCGCCACGGGCATAATTTCAATCGCGGTTATGCCTAAATCCTGAAGGTAACTCAAGCGAGGAATAATCGATTCAAAGGTTCCCTCTGGGGTAAAAGTACCGACGTGGAGTTCGTAAATAATTAGGTCTTTGAGGGGAATTCCTTGCCAAGACTCATCCGTCCAGTCAAAGTGGTGATCCACCACCTGAGAGGAACCATGGACTCCCTCAGGTTGGTAATGGGAGGCGGGATCAGGTCGTTCTAGTGATCCATCAAGTTGGTAAACATAGAGGGTTCCGGGGTCAGCGTTTACCGTTTCCTGCCAATATCCCGATTCATCCTGTTGTAGGGGAATCACTTGATCGTGGGGAGAGACGATGTGAACCGCGACGCTGTCCCGAAATGGCGCCCAAACTCGGAATTCACATTGACCGTTACCCAGGTAGTTGCTGCCAATTTTCATATCACCCCTCTGTAAATGCATGGTCTGAGAAACTTGTCAAGGTTTTAGCCGTGCGATCGCCTGACTCGGAATCAGCCAACGGGCGACCCATCCGTACCTGATCAGATTACCCCACAGGTCATAACTTTTGACTCTAACATCTGGCGTAATTTTACAGGAGGTTGGACTTTTATTACTTGCTCTGGCAGATCTTTTCGACTCCCTTCAACCAGACAAGTAAGCAAAACGGAGATAAAAAAGACAAGCCGGATGGACAATGCCCACCCTTTTAATTCGACCAGATTGTTGTAACAACTGTTACACGCTTTTGTAACAATTAGATCTCTCCTCAGAGAGAGGCTAATCCTCTATCAAGCAAGACAGGATGAATCCAGAGTGTTGATTGCTTGATCACTCTCTCTGGGCAAAATTACGTCATAAATCAATAGACGCCCAGCTTCAGATTTCCAAGCAAAGGGATACAACGTTTTTGTCCCGTTGATTGTAAGTTAATAACCAAGAGGTACAAGTTTAGGATGGTTTTACTAACCGATCCCGAATTAAGCAACCAAGTGAAATCTCAACTGCTTTGGGATGACCGGGTGCGGGCATCTGACATTAACGTAACTGTTGATAATGGCACAGCCGTCTTGACTGGCGTAGTACCCAGCTACCGTGCCAAAGTCGCCGCCGCAGAAGATGCTTGGACGGTGCCAGGAGTTATTAAGGTTAATAACCAACTGCGGGTGCAGTATCCTACTACCGTAACTGTCCCAGCGGATAGCGAAATTGCTGCCAATATCAAAACTGTGATAATGTTGGAGCCAAACATCGACTCCAGCAAAATTAATGTCAGTGTTGCTGGAGGAGTCGTCACTCTCGGCGGAACTGTCGATAATTACTGGAAGAAAATCCAGGCGGAAGAGGATGCCTACGGCATTACCGGGGTCATCGATGTGATCAACGAATTGGGTGTTGTACCGACAGAGAAATTAAGTGACGAAGTAATCGCCAGAAACATTGAAGCCGCTTTAGAACGCAATTTCAATGTCAATGTTGATAATGTGACGGTACAAGTTAGCAATGGCGTCGTCACCCTCAGTGGTACGGTTGCCAATTGGGCGGCATGGCGAGCCGCCTACAACACTGCTGCTTATACCAGTGGTGTAATTAATGTCGTCGATCAACTCTCTATCCGTTACGCCTAAAAGGGTGAACTCGACTGGATTCTCTACGACCTCAAGACGTGGGGGATGGGGTAAAAGAAGGCGACTATAGAAAAGACGCCTGGGAGTCTTGCCGTGTTTCGACCCCAAGCGCCTTTTCCTTTTCCTCACACACACAACCTAAGTATACTCAATTTGTGGGAATTGTCCAGTCCCAAATCGGGGAGATGTTATTGGTGTTGAACTTTACTCAGGGAGTAACCAAAAACTCTATTGTTTATTCGTTGGCTCGCGTGGAGAACGCTCAATCCTTACCCTATCTCCTCATTGATGGGCTTTTGTGTTTCTTTCCGATTTTCCCCACACCCCACACCCTATACCCCACACCCCATACCCCACACCCCATACCCCACACCCCATACCCTGCCTACCTTTAACTTAGCTTGTCACCCCTTCAGATTGGCAACACCCCCTATAATACCTCTAGTTAGGCTGAATTAGCGTTTGGGTTGAGCTATAACCCAATGTATTGGTTTGTCTATATCAAGATCAAGGATTGTATACGAGGAAACTTATGCTGATCAGAAGTTATCGCTCCATTCTGGCGTTGATGCTGGCGTTGGTGACCACCTGTCTCGTAAGCTGCGGTAGTCCTGCGGCAACTGCACCGCCCCCAGCTTACACGAGTCAGCAGGTTGAGCAGATTCAGCGCACGGTGTCTAACCTCTCGGAACTGCGCGAAAAAATGCCCGTTCTGAAAACGAAAATTGACGACCGTGACTGGGTTGATGTCAGCACTTATATTCATGGTCCATTAGGTAGCCTGCGGCGAACCATGAGTTATCTGACGCGCCAATTGGTTCCCCAAGACCAAAAGGCAGCCAGTGAAGCGGCAGACGACTTGTTTGAACATTTGCAGCAAATCAACACTGCTGCTGAAAACCGCAACTATCAACTTGCGGTCAACAATTATCAAGAGGCATTAATCGACTTTGATCGGTTCTTAAAGCTGATTCCGGATGCCAGTAATGTAGCTGGAGTTGCCTGAATGACTCATGTTGCCATCATTGGGTGTGGAATTGTTGGGGCTGCGATCGCATACCAACTGAGTGGCGTTTCGGGGCTACAGGTGACTGTGCTAGATCGCCAACCGCCCGCCCAAGGGTCAACTGGGGCAGCATTGGGTGTCTTGATGGGTGTAATTAGTCAAAAAGTTAAGGGAAGAACATGGCAGTTGCGCCAAGCCAGTATGCAGCGCTATGAAACCCTGATTCCGGAATTGGAAACCTTGACTGGGCATCACATTCCCTTTAACCGTCAAGGCATCTTGATGCTGGCGTTTGAGAACGATGATTTAGCCCGTTGGCAGAATTTAGTCAAAATTCGCCAATCTCAAGGATGGCAACTGGAAATTTGGAATACTGATCAGGTTCAATCCCACTGTCCTCAGCTTAATCTGGAGAATAGTATCGGTGCGATTTATTCTCCCAATGACCGACAAGTTGAACCTACCGCCCTCACTCACGCCCTAGTTGCTGCTGCCCAACAAAGGGGCGTAACCTTTAAGTTTGGCGTTGGTGTGGAAGGAGTAGAATCCATGCCTGTTAATGGGTTCAACTTGCGGAAGACAGCGCAAATACACACACACAGGGAAACCTTGGCAGTAGATTGGCTGGTGATTGCGGCTGGACTAGGTTCGGCGCAATTGGTCAATTTTCTGCTACCCCCACTTGATCACTCGTCTTCGATTAAGCTGAAACCCGTTCTCGGTCAAGCGTTACAATTACGCCTAGCGAATACAATCGGCAAGCCAGATTTCCAGCCTGTGATTACTGGAGATGATGTGCATATTGTGCCAATCGGTGGCGGTGAGTATTGGGTGGGGGCAACGGTTGAGTTCCCTCATGGCGCTGAAGTGGTAGCAGAACCTGCGTTACTCGAACAAGTGAAACAAGATGCGATCGCCTTTTGTCCCGCTTTAGCCCAAGCCACAGTGGTTCGTACTTGGTTAGGGAAACGTCCTCGTCCAGACGGACAGCCTGCTCCGGTTATTGGTAAACTATCAGGCTATGATAATGTCTTGCTGGCAACGGGTCACTATCGCAACGGTGTTCTCCTCGCCCCAGCTACCGCCCAAGAGATTCAACGGATCATCTGTGCCGCCTAGGATATAGTGCAGCACTTGATTTATTTAAGATGACGGTGAAGACGAAGTGTACCAACCAGAGCAAATTCAAGAGTTATTTGGAAAGCAAGTTCTCGATTATCTAAAAAACAAAAACAAAGGGGGAATAGTCAACGAAAAAGGTAATACTTATGAGAATTTTTTTGCCGTATATAAAATATCGGTTTTGTCCAAAGATGTATTAGAAAATGAGAAAGAAATATTCTTTGCCAGTCAAATCATGGCATTTGTTGATGACTTAATTATTAACGACATCCAGGAAAATATTTAGGGCTTGCTGCACAAGTCGGAAACCCTTATATTTCAAGGCTTTGAGGCAGTTGTTCTGCGGCTGTTGTGCAAGAAAATAAGACAGGATTTGTAAAAAACCTAGCACCTAGCGTGAGAAAGATACTCCTAGGACAA
>NZ_JAVJUO010000036.1:0-34492 GCF_040220555.1 Coleofasciculus sp. C1-SOL-03 | reverse complement strand
CACCCGCCGCCTGGGAGCAAGCATCGCCCAACTCCTCAACATCTCCCCCTACTTCGGGAAAGACGCCCTCGTCTCTCACCTCACCCAATGCCAATCCCCAGAACTCCTATTAATCGCCACCCACGGCTATTTCTCCAAATCCATGCAACAGCCAGACTATGACAATTTAATCTTAGCCCTACTCACTTGCCCCAATGGACAAGAAGCGACTATCTTATACCATAACCACAAGCTGCTCAACGAGACATTACTAGAGAAAATCGAAACAGCCGCCACCATCTTCACCAAACAAGGAAACCCCAATCCTGCTCACAAGTTGCGAACCCTCATTCCCCAAATTAAGGCAATCATTCAATCCCCCCAAACCCCCTCAACCTCCCATCCCGAAGACCCAATGTTACGTTCCGCCCTCGCCTTTGCGGGCGCGAACCGTTGGCTAGAGGGCAAACCCTTACCCGACGCCCCTGAAAAAGGCATGGTATTCGCCCAAGACATCGCCGCCCTTGATCTGTGGGAAACCGAACTCGCTATCCTCTCCGCCTGCCAAACTGGAATCGGGGATGTGAAACTGGGTGAAGGAGTGTTCGGCTTGCGTCGCGCCTTTGCCATAGCCGGAACCAAAACCTTAATCATGAGCCTTTGGTCAGTTCCCGATCGCGCCACTGCCTTGTTGATGAATCGCTTCTTATCCAATCTGCGTCAGGGTATAGGGCGACGTGTAGCATTAAAAGAGGCTCAAGATTATATTCGCACAATTACGGTTCAACAGTTACAGGAATCTGAATTAGGGTGTAGCATCTTAGCGGAATTAGAGAAAGCATTACCCCAGACTCGACAATTACATCCCACCGATCAACCCCTCGCCCATCCTTACTTTTGGGGCGCTTGGGTCTGTCAAGGAGAGACAAAAGCCGTAAAATTGAACAGATTATAGAATTAATATGAAAATCGCAACCTGGAATGTTAACTCAATTCGCACCCGCCAAGATCATGTCTGTCAGTGGTTAACAGACAATCCTGTGGATGTGCTGTGTTTGCAGGAAACCAAAGTCGTTGATGAGCAATTTCCGCGATCGCGCTTTGAAGACTTAGGCTATCATCTCTATGTGTCGGGGCAAAAATCCTATAATGGTGTGGCACTGTTTAGCCGTAACCCTTTAGAAGCGGTGAGTGTGGGGTTTACGGGAGTGTTGACGCCGGAAGAGGTGGGAGAATTGGATGAGCAAAAGCGGGTAATTACAGGTATCCTGGATGGCATCCGGATTATTAATCTCTATGTTCCCAATGGTGCTGAGGTGGGAAGTGAGAAGTATGAGTATAAACTGCGCTGGTTGAAGCTGTTACAGGAGTATGTGCGATCGCTCTTAGATACTCAATCCCATGAACTC
Organism: Coleofasciculus sp. C1-SOL-03; assembly: GCF_040220555.1. Lineage (NCBI taxonomy): Bacteria > Bacillati > Cyanobacteriota > Cyanophyceae > Coleofasciculales > Coleofasciculaceae > Coleofasciculus > Coleofasciculus sp. C1-SOL-03. Next base: position 33,104 of record NZ_JAVJUO010000036.1, on the reverse strand, counting down.
TGTATCTGTGGGGATTTTAACATTGCTCCCGATGACCGAGATATTCATAATCCCAAGAATAAAGACAAGCATATCATGGCATCTCCGGCGGAACGCCAAGGGTTAGAGGATGTGTTGGCGCTAGGGTTAGGGGATGCATTTCGCAAGTTTACTCAAGACGGGGGTCATTTTAGCTGGTGGGATTATCGCCATGGTGGGTTTAGCCGCAACCGGGGTTGGCGGATTGACCATCATTATCTCACGCCGAAGCTGTATGAAGCCGCAACCCGTTGTAGGATTGATGTAGAACCCAGAACCCTGGAGAAACCGAGCGATCATGCACCAGTGATTGTTGAGTTTGAGAGTTAAGATGAATAGCACTCACTTAAAACTGGGTTTGTAGTCGGCACTTTAGTGCCATAAGCGCTTGCATCGCTGACTACAAACTCTAAAGAATAACTCCAGAAACAGGGCGGGTTTAGTCACATCAAGGTGCAATCGAAACGATAGTAGTAAAACCCGCCCCTACAGAGGATCTGACAGGTGTAGGTTTTTTATTTTAGGGTGGGGACAAGACAAGGAGGACAAGGAAGGAAAGAAGACAAGGGGGAAATTTATGTTAACGCAGAGAATGAAGAGGTTTTTATGTATTTAGTCACAGGCGCTACTGGAGGATTAGGACGCCGGATTGTCCGGGTGTTACGGGAACGGGAATTACCTGTGCGGGCATTTGTTCGATTATCGTCAAATTATAAGGAATTAGAAAATCGAGGCGCGGAAATATTTGTTGGCGATTTGCGCGACGATAGAGACATCGAAAAAGCCTGTCAGGGAGTTGATTATATTATTAGCGCTCATGGGTCTGGAGGGAATGCTCAAGCCATCGATTATCGCGCCAATCGAGAACTGATTGATCAGGCAAAAGTGCTGGGAATTAAGCAGTTTGTCTATAGTTCAGTATTAGGTGCAGAACGAGAGTATGAAAATGCACCCGTGTTTAAGGCGAAACGAGCCACGGAAAAGTATTTACAAGGGAGTAATATCACCTATACAATTCTTCGCCCCTCTGGTTTTGCCTCTAATCTTTTACCACTAGCGGAACGATTTCGGGAAACGGGGGTTTATTTGCTCAACGGGAATCCCAAACATCGCTCATCTATTGTGAGTACCGATGATTTAGCCAAAATTGCCGTTGATTCGATTAGCATTGAAGCCGCACACAATCAAATTTTTCCGGTAGGAGGACCCGATATTCTTCAACGGGAAGATATCCCTCATATTTTTGGTCGTGTGTTTAATCGAGACCCCATTATTATTAATCCGCCCTTATTTGTCTTTGATGGGGTAAAAACCGCGTTAGAGTTGGTTAATCCCAAAATTAGCAATGGGTTAAATACACTGCGAACCTTAATCACGAATGAGTTTTTCTGTACGACAGAACAAATTGCAGAGATTGAGTCGGTCTACAATTTGCAAATGGAATCCCTAGAAAGTTTTCTGAAGCGGTATTTAGTGACATAAGCATTCATTTCATTCCTTCGTTCGTAGTAAGGGCTTTAGCCCTAGATTTTGTTAAGTTTCCTTCTGTAGGGGCGAGTCGCTGCACATCGTAGGCGGTGCGAGAATTAACCTATCTCGACTCGCCCTTGTCCAAAGGTACGCAGTATCAAATAATTCTTGATACTTGATACAGGGCGACCCGATAAAATTAAGGGTTGGGTGATGTAAATTGGATACGGCGGGTCGCCCCTACTGGGGAAAACGCTACAGTTAACGACTATCGCGCCAACACCGTTGTAACCCGAATCCTACACCCAGCGCGATTAACCCAACCACAGAGGTAGGTTCAGGTACTGAGGTTGCATCATCTGCACTCGTCAAATAATTAGCCACGGCAAAATTCTCCATATCCGAACCCGGGTTATCCGTGGATGTACTCAGAAGACTATTCGCTGAACCTGTACTATTGCTGCTATTACCTGTCAGATTCCAACCAATAACATCAAAGGCTTGCAAATCCAAGTCACTAATACTTAAACGTTCGCCGCGTGCTGCTGTCGGGTCCATGATTCCCAAACTGCGGTTATCCTTCCAGTGACTAGCTTGGCGTCCATCTCCGTTATAGCTACCCGTGGAAAATAAACCCAGGTTTGTATCCCCTCCATCAATGGAAAAATACGCCTTGCTTCCGGCGGCTAAGTCCAGAATACCCTGGTTGGCACTATTTTCAGAGTAGCGAAACAGATCCAGTGGACTGAAGATTCTGTAGGGATCAAGTGATAACGGGGCGCCTGGTCCATCGGGTTCGGAATAATAGTCTACAATATCCACACCGCTGACAAACCCCAATGCATGACCGATTTCATGAGCCGCTATTCCCACGAAATCAAAAGCATTGCTGCTAATTCCATTATCGGGATTAAAGTCGAAATTGAAGTCACTATTGAATTTAATTGTTGCATCAGTCGAGCTATTGTTCCCACTGAGTAAGTCGAGGGCTTTGGCATTTGCCCGATTAATACCCAGATAATAATTATTGGCGGTGAAATTATTATCCCTGATCGTATTACCCGAAAATGGATCGGTCGTCAGAAAATCAAGAAACGAACCGGTTTGCAAATTGGCGACCGCCGTATTATCATCCGTAGATAATCGGTCATTACTTAAGGCATTGCGAACAGTAGAGTAGCGACTCCCCACTGTATTACTACTCGCCTGACCTAAAATGCCAGAACCCAGCGACTCAAAACCAATGTCAATGTTGACGGTAATATCATCAGTGAATTGATCAGACCAAAGATCTCCAGCCGCTGTGAATCCATCAATCGCCTGTTGAGATGTCCCTGAAGACGGACTAAAGTTAAATTGTAGGGCTTGTGCGGCGGTGGCGCCAAAACTGATTTCTACAGCAACAGCAAGAGCTGTCAATGGTGTGAGTGATCGGACATACTGACTCAGAAGTGAGAGCTTATTTGTCATGACTCGCCTAACTCAATAAGGTGTGTTCAACGATACACTCTATATCTATCCATTCCAGAACTTGGAGATATTATTCAGGTTTGCCATTGGTCAAGTTGGTCTATTTGATTGAGTCCTGAACGGTTTACGACAATTGACCTAGATCTTCAAATTTTTAGCTTCCTCTTGTCTCTGATATTAACCTACATTGACGACAAGCATGGAGAGTAATGTTACAATACTTTAAAATGGTAAGCTGTTCGGCATTTAAACCTTAATATCAATAATGGCGAAATCCTTGTAGTGCGAGCATCTTGCTCGCTACCCATTCCCAATTTAAATGCATGACAGCTTATGTAAATCTTTTTATTCTTTGTTTGAAGTTAATTATTGAATGATATCGGTATAGTACCGCTAAAATTCTGGATTAGATTTGACCATGGAATCGGGCGCACATGGGTGGGGTAAAAGGGCGCACGTCTGTGCGCCCCTACGGTTCTAATCCATCAAATTGCCACGCCACTACACTTAAAACTTAACCCGATCCGCGATCGCACGTCCAATTTCCAGGGAGGCGGTAGCCGCTGGAGAGGGCGCATTACAGACATGCAGGGTTTTATGTCCTTCGACAATCAGAAAATCATCCACTAATTGACCATTCTCCATCAAGGCTTGGGCGCGAACCCCTGCATGAGTGGGACTTAAATCATCAGATTGAATCTCCGGAATCAGCCGTTGCAAACTGCGAACAAATGCGGCTTTACTAAAGGAACGCACGATTTCCTCCACGCCAATTTGCCAATAGCTTTGTGCCAATTTCCAACACCCTGGAAACGTGATAATCTCTATAAAATCTCCCCAGTCAAAATCCGTCTTTTTATACCCTTCCCGCTTAAAACTCAGCACTGCATTTGGACCCGCATGAATCCCACCATCAATCATCCGGGTAAAATGGACGCCTAAAAAGGGGAAATTCGGATTCGGAACCGGATAAATCAGATGCTTGACTAAATATCGCTTTTCCGGCTCCAATTCGTAATATTCCCCCCGAAACGGTATAATCTTAGCGGGAGGCTGCATCTGACCCAATTTCACCACGCGATCGCTCTGCAATCCCGCACAGTTAATCGCCATCCCTGTCTCAAATTCTCCTTGATTGGTTTCGACGACTAAACCGTCAGACGTTTCCCGCAGATTTTGCACCGTGGTATTTAATCGCAGTTCTCCCCCTTGGGCGCTAATTAATTCCACATACTTTTCACACACTTGCTGATAATCAACAATCCCCGTCGCCGCCACGCGAATTCCGCCAACAGAACGGACATGAGGTTCAATTTCAGTGACTTCTTCCGGACTAATTCGCTTCACAGTTAACCCATTTTCTAATCCCCGTTGATAGAGATTATCCAGCAACGGTAATTCCTCCGCTTCTGTCGCCACAATGACTTTGCCACAAACGTCATGAGGAATCCCATGTTCCTGACAAAATTTGACCATAGACAGATTCCCTTCACGGGCAAACTTTGCTTTAAAACTGCCCGGTTTATAGTAAATCCCCGAATGAATCACACCACTATTATTGCCCGTCTGGTGATATGCCCAACGGTTCTCTTTTTCCAAGACTAAAATCTTACAGTCAGGGTAGCGTTGTCCGATTGCTAAAGCCGTAGACAAGCCAACAATTCCACCACCGATAATTGTAAAACGATATTGTGTCATTGGTCATTGGTCATTGGTCATTGGTCATTCGTCCTTGGTCATTCGTCATTACGTGAAGTCGGGGCGGGTTTATTTACATCTGGGTGTAACCAAAAAGATAGTAGTGAAACCCGCCCCTACACAATCTCCCCCATCTCCCTCATCTACATTTGCGGTGCGATCGCATAATCCACTAACTGGGCTAATTTTTGCCGCAGCGTTTCTAGTCCCAACCGCTTGCTAGCTGAAACAAATACCCCTTGGGGAAATTCGTCTTGGGCTAAGGCTAGGGTATCACTGTCTACTTCGTCAATCTTGTTAAACACCACTAGAATCGGTCCGGGTGTCACAGGCATATCTGCCAAAATGGACATGACTGAACGAATGTGATTTTGCCATGCGGGATGGGATAAATCCACCAGATGAATTAACGCATCGGCTTCTGTCACCTCTTCTAACGTGGCGCGGAAGGAATCGACGAGGGGGGGTGGTAATTCGTGAATGAATCCCACGGTGTCGGTGAGTAGAACTGTGATTGACTCCCCTGTCTCCGTATCGGTAATCGGTAAACGTCGGGTAGTGGGGTCAAGGGTGGCAAACAATTGATCAGCGGTGTAGACTTCGGCATTCGTTAATGTATTTAACAACGTTGATTTACCCGCATTTGTATAACCCACAACAGAAATCGTCGGCACATCTTGCTTTTGGCGTCGTTGTCGCATCCGCGATCGATGTGCCTGCAACTGGTTCACCTCTTGTTGCAATCGGGCAATTCGGCGCTGAATCGCACGGCGTTCGGTTTCCAGTTTGGTTTCTCCGGGTCCACGAGTGCCAATTCCACCGCCTAATCGGGACATGGCTTGACCTCGACCCGTGAGGCGCGGCAGCATGTATTCTAATTGGGCTAATTCGACTTGTAATTTCCCGGCACGAGATTGGGCGCGTTGGGCGAAAATGTCTAATATGACTTCCGTGCGATCAACCACTCGTACCCCGGTTTGGGCTTCTAAGTTGCGAACTTGGGCGGGGGATAAGTCGCGATCAAATACGACTAAATTCGCCCCCAATGTCTGCACCGTCAGGGCAATTTCCTGCACTTTTCCCGCGCCGACAACGGTTTGAGGATGGAGTTGCGATCGCCTTTGTCGTAATGTCTGTAATACTTCCCCGCCGGCGGTTTGCACCAGTCGGGCAATTTCGGCTAACCCGTCTTCAAACTGTCCCCGACTCATATCGGCTGTCATTAAACCGACAATCAACACCCGATCTTGATCAACATCGACATGTTGGGCGATGAATTCACGACGAAATTCGGCTTCAAGTCCTTCAACTAAATCAAAGAACTCTTGTTTAGTCAACAGATCCAGACTCAATGCTGGGGATAAATGCCAACTCGGTTGACCATCGTTGTCTTGTCTGGAGGACTGAGTAACGGGAATCAGGTGGGCTAAATAGGTTTCCTTCACATATCCGGTTGCGCCACCCCCTCGGCGTTCAAATCCTGACTCACTCACGGTTAGCAGGACTAACGCATCCAAGCGCTGAATCGCCATAGCGGTTAAGTCCGCATTACGCGGCGTATGGGATTTGAGTTGAGTGGCGATACAGCGAATTCCACACAATCGTTCTGCACCATAGCGGGGTAACTCTAAAGGTGGGATTTTGGTTTGCGTTGGGGTTCCCACTCCGACTCGAATCACCTGTCCTCGACGATTGAGGTAAGTACATAAGGGCTGTTTGATATCAGCACTAATCGCGGCTAACCGTTGGGCAAATTCCGGTGTGGTCAAGCGATCGCCTGGTAAGCGCTGGTGATAGAGGCGTTGCAGTTGTTTAAGCTGGCTAGGCTTTAAACCGACAAGATTGCCGTAGATCGTTTCGATAGGCGATTCCCAGTAAACTGGCTCCTGACTCTACTTTTGTTTATTTTAGATCCTCCCCGGTGTCAACGCACGAGGATTCCTCACCAGCCAATCCAAATGTAGGGGCGGGTTTAGGAACTCAAGTAACGGGGAAATCACTACATTTCATCCAAAACCCGCCCTTCCCCCAATCTTGAACTACTTTCCTAGTTCATTTATTGGTAGGGGGGCGGATGTTGCTGTTCATTTATTGGTGAGGTAGGGCGGGTTTTGTTTTTCAGTTAGTTCTGAGTAGCCGATTTTAGTCCCTAAACCCGCCCCTACAAATTGTTCCTTGATGACTAACTAACTCTCCCTCATCTCCCTCATCTCCCCCATCTCCCCCCGCTTCCCCTGCTTCCCCTGCTTCCCTCTTGACAGGTGGGTCTAGTGTGAGGTAAGTTAAATATAACTAAATAGTAATTTAGTAAACAAACAATCCAAAACAGTCCAAGGGAGATGAGCCGATGTTATTTCGTCAACTATTTGACAGTGAAACCAGCACCTATACCTATCTCATCGCTGATTTAGCTACAAAAGCGGCGATTCTAGTCGATCCAGTGAAAGAACAGGTTGATCGCGATCGCAAACTCCTCGATGAGTTGGGATTAACTCTACAGTATTGCCTAGAAACCCATATTCACGCCGATCACGTCACCGGAACAGCGCGATTGCGCGAGTTGACTCACTGTCAGGGTGTGGTTCCTCAAAATGCCTCGGCGACTTGTGCTGACCGCTTTCTGGCGGATGGTGAGGTGTTAAGGGTGGGTTCAGTTGAGATTGTGGCGATCGCCACACCGGGTCATACCGATAGCCATAACGCCTATTTAGTGAATCGCGATCGCGTCCTCACGGGAGATTCGCTGTTAATTCGCGGATGCGGTCGAACTGATTTCCAAGGCGGTGATGCAAGCACGTTATTTGATTCCATAACGCAAAAGTTATTTAATTTGCCCGATGAGACGCTGGTTTATCCCGGACATGATTATCACGGACATACCGTATCCACGATTGGCGAAGAACAGCAATGGAATCCCCGATTAGCGAATCGCGATCGCGCCAGCTTTATCGAATTGATGAATAACTTAAATCTTCCTAATCCGAAAAAGATAATGGAAGCCGTTCCCGCTAATGAACGCTGTGGCAAAGTAGCGGTGAACACCTAAAAGAACCGGGATTCCTGTAAACATCTACACCAATACATTCAGTTAGACAAGTTCTGCACATAGATAAGGAGAAAAACTCATGGTTTTAGCTAATGCCAATAACCTCCAAGAAATAGACGCCAAAACGTTAAAACAATGGCTGGATCATCAACAAGTAATGCTGATTGACGTGCGGGAACCGGGCGAATATGCCAGCGAACATATTCCTGGGGCAAAATTAATGCCCCTGTCTAACCTGAATCCCGTCGATGTTAAACCAGAAACCGATCAACAGGTTGTATTATACTGTCAAAGCGGGAATCGCTCAAAACAAGCCGCCCAAAAACTCTTCGACTCTGGATTTGAATCGGTGAATCATCTTCAAGGGGGATTACCCACTTGGAAATCCGCCGGATATCAGACTCAGGTAAACAAAAATGCGCCCATTAGTTTATTCCGACAAGTTCAAATTGTAGCAGGTACATTAGTGTTTACGGGAACTGTATTAGGTGCGTTTGTCTCGCCTTGGTTTTTAATCTTGAGTGGTTTTGTTGGTGCAGGATTAGTCTTTGCTGGCGTCAGTGGCACTTGTGCGATGGGGATGTTACTCGCAAAATTACCTTACAACCAGCGAGTTTAAATGTGATAGGTCATTGATTTAAGCTTGGTGGGCAATGCCCACCCTACAGGGTGTTGACTGGGAGAGGATAAGGGAATGATTAATCAACGAAGGACATAAGACAAATGACCAAGGACAAATAACCAAGGACATAAGACAAATGACTACTTGGATAATTGGGTTAATTCTTGCCGCCGGAATTGGCATTAGTTTGGGGTTAATGGGGGGTGGCGGTTCGGTGCTAGCCTTGCCTATTTTAGTGTATGTGATGGGGGTGGAAGCGAAAAGCGCGATCGCGATGACATTGGTAATCGTGGGAACTGTTAGCCTGATTGGAGTTATTCCGCACTGGCGACGAGGAAATCTGAATTTCAAAAAGGCATTTATGTTCGGCGCGGCGACGATGGTAGGCGCATATTTGGGGGCAAAGTTAGCCTTTTTTGTCAGCGGAACAGTCCAGCTTCTGCTATTTGCAGTAATGATGATTATTGCGGCGGGATTCATGATCCGCAAAAGCAATAAACCGACTAAACCTGATAACGACTTGCAGTATTATCCTCAACCCGTGTGTAAATATTGTTGGTTGTGGATGTTAACGGAAGGGTTAGGTGTAGGCGTATTGACAGGTTTAGTCGGGGTTGGCGGTGGATTCGCGATCGTTCCGGCATTGGTATTATTAGGAAATACGCCGATGAAGGAAGCGGTAGGAACGTCATTATTAATTATTGCCTGTAACTCGGTGGCTGGATTTCTGGGATATTGGGGACAGGTTCCCCTAGATTGGGGATTAATGGGTTCATTTATTGTGGCGGCAAGTGTAGGAATTATAGTTGGGTCATATTTGGCACAGTATATCAAAGCTCAACAATTACAGAAAGCCTTTGGTTATTTTTTAATTGCCGTAGCCGCGTTTATTTTAGTGCAAAATCGTCAGGTGTTCACATCAGGACAGAATCAGACGGACTCAAGTAGGAAGCCAGGGGTTCAGATAGCTTATCGATAAATTTCAGGTTTGATGAATATTCGTTGGCGCTTGACTTTTTTTGTCGTTTCCGGTATTATTTCATCATGGGAAAATGTGCCGTCCTATAGACCCAAACAACCCAAAATCGGTAGGGTGGGTTAGGCGGTATTTAATTGAAAAAACAAACCTTTAAATTAGATATCCGCCATAACCCACCAAGTTATCGTTGCTAACAGTGGAATAACAGAATAGAGGGCTAAGGTTCCCCACTACGAACCCAAGCTAATCTACCCAATTATACGTGCCACGCCAGTAGTGTCGTGACCCAGCTAAAATAGGGTTTTGTTTGTAGTAAGCACAAAGAGTGCTATAACGCTTAGCTGGAGAGGGCTGAAGCCCTCACTACGAACCAATTCTAATCCACCAAATAAGGTGTGCCACGCCGCCATCGTGGGTTAGGCGGTATTCAATTGAGAAAACAAATCCTTAAATTAGATATCCGCCGTAACCCACCAAGTTATCGTTGCTAACTGTGTATTCCCCGTTGCCTGTTGCCTGTTGCCTGTTGCCTTTTTCGCTACAGTTAGCAGTAAGCTGGTTTACGGCGTTCGTTACAAGTGATTATGGCAACCATCAACGATAACTACCTGAAACTCAAAGCAGGCTACCTGTTTCCCGAAATTGCCCGCCGAGTGAATACCTTTGCTGAAGCGAACCCAGATGCCGCTATCATTAAACTGGGAATTGGCGATGTTACCGAACCCTTACCCGAAGCCTGTCGCACGGCGATGATTCAGGCGGTAGAAAATATGGGGAATCGGGAGTCTTTCCGAGGCTATGGACCCGAACAGGGGTATCCCTGGCTGCGGGAGAAAATCGCCGCCCAGGATTTCCAGGCGCGGGGATGTCAGGTGGATGCATCAGAAATCTTTATCTCCGACGGTTCTAAGTGCGATACGGGCAATATTCTGGATATTTTTGGCAAAAATAACAAAATTGCCGTCACTGACCCCGTTTATCCCGTCTACGTGGACACGAATGTGATGGCGGGACATACTGGAGAGGTGAATGAGACGGGTGAATTTGAGGGATTAGTCTATTTGCCGATTAGTGCCGAGAATAATTTTACCGCAGAGATTCCCTCTCAGAAAGTGGATTTGATTTATCTGTGTTTTCCGAATAATCCCACAGGCGCTACCACGACTAAGGAAAACTTGAAGGCGTGGGTAGATTATGCCAAAGCCAATGGGTCAATTATTTTCTTTGATGCGGCTTACGAAGCGTTTATCACCGACGAGAGTTTACCCCATTCTATCTATGAAATTGAAGGGGCGCGAGATTGTGCGATCGAGTTTCGTTCCTTTTCTAAGAATGCGGGATTTACCGGAACTCGTTGTGCGTTGACGGTTGTTCCTAAAACCTTAACCGCCAAAGCATCGGATGGTTCAGATGTGGAACTTTGGAAGCTATGGAACCGCCGCCAGTCTACTAAGTTTAATGGGGTGTCTTATATTGTCCAACGAGGGGCGGAAGCGGTTTACTCAGAAGCCGGAAAAGCCCAGGTGAAGGCGTTAGTTAGCTTTTATTTGGAAAACGCCAAAATTATTCGCCAGAAGTTAACGGAAGCGGGATTAAGTGTGTATGGTGGGGTTCATGCACCTTATATTTGGGTGAAGACACCCAATGGTTTATCCAGTTGGGATTTCTTCGATAAGTTACTGCAAACCTGTTATGTTGTCGGAACACCCGGTTCCGGATTTGGCGCGGCGGGTGAAGGCTATTTCCGAATTTCGGCGTTTAATAGTCGGGAGAATGTGGAAGAGGCGATGAAGCGGATTACCCAGAAGTTTAAGGTGTAGACTCTAGCAGCTAGCAATACCCCGATTTCTTGAAGAAGTCGGGGTTCTAATTCCCATCGCTTATAAAAGGAATCGGTTAAATTTGAGAAAACTAAGTTTTGAAACAGATGGTGAGAGAACCAAGTGCCATTAACGAATATGAAGCTGTTCGCGATCGCATGAAAACGGGAGACTTGATTGCTTTCTCCGGCAGGATCTGCATTTCCCGCGTGAATCAGTTAGTAACTCAATCTCCCTACTCCCATGTTGCGATGGTGCTTGAGGTGGAAATGGGGGGTGGATTTGGCAAAAGTGTCCTGATTATCGAATCAGCCGCCCCTCAGACGGATCGAGATCCCACAGGTAGAAAAGCGATTAAAGGAGTCCAAGTTAATTGGCTTTCTCGACGATTAGATATGTATAAGGGCAAAGCATGGTGGCTACCGTTAAAGGAACCCATTGCCCCCGATAACTTATTCAAAATGCAGATGTGGTTGAGACAAACCTATAATGAACGCCGCCCTTTCGCGACAGTACAAGCGGCAAAAGCAGGGTTGATGCTGTTGAATAAGTTAGGGTTAGGAAATAAACTGGATCTTTCCGCTCTATTTTGCTCAGAATTGATTACCGCCGCGTTACAAATTGCGGGTGTGGTTGACCCCTATATTAATCCCTCAAAGCAGACACCAGTCGATGTGGTTAATTTACCTTGCTTTGCTAAACCCCCAATTTTAATTAAGCCTGATTAATCGGAATGAGTTTAAACACCCGCCCGGAGTTCAAACTCCGGGCTAAAAGCTCAAGTCCACTAAAGTGGACTAAAACTTTTAATCCGAATGGTACTAACTTAAAGCTGATAGACAGTGCCTAACCTACGGTATAGCAAGAGTTCCGGCGATTCCAAAAGGCTTAAGTCAGTGCCATTAACTTTAAGTCAGTGCCATTCAACTTAGAATTCTGATTCGGGGGGATTTTCAACCGTGAGATCCAGTTGATAATCAATCGGTTCATCCGCGTCAGATACCACAACAAACTCATAAAACCCCGATTCTGGTAATTCCCCAGAAAAGCTGTGCTGGCGCGAATCTTCCAGGAAGATTGTATTACCTGTGGGACTATAGATCGATAATAAAGCGTCAGCTTCACTGGAGAGATTCACCTCCATGAACTGATCTGCCGCTAACTCAGCGGTAAAGGCTTTTCCTTCTCCGGGTTGCAGGGTTCCACTTATTTGTGTGCCAGTCTCACCCCGTTTAAACACAATCCGTTCTAAAGCCTCTCTGGATTGCAACGCCTTGACGGTATCCGCAACCGTGGCTTGCCAGATTTGACCCATGGGTTGATCCAGAAATTCTGATCCCGTTTCTCCTGCTTGTTTGGGGAAGACGCGGAAAAACTGGGCATCGGCGATGTCATATAATGCCCGACTACTCACACGTAGACGATTGACTTGGCGTTTCCAACGATCGCGATCGCTTTCATCATAACTACCTAATTCTGCCTTGGCTTGACGACTCAGATCAAGCTGTTCAATCTGGGTGAGTACATTTGCTGCGATTCTATCCCAGGCTTCTCGCAGCCTAGCATCGTCTGGATCGGTACTTAATGGAATTCCCCGTTGTCCTGGATACTCATTCCAAAACGCTTCATCGACTAAATTGACATAAAAGTCATAATCGATCCCCAGATTCATCCGTCGCTGTCGCAGGGCTTGCTTGCGTTGTCGTTCTTCCAGCGAAAAGTCGGAGGAGGGTTCAGGTTCCTCATCATCCTCTGGTGAAATCACTGGGTTCTCAAAGTCTTCGACTGTCGGCGTCGCATCGGGTTGTTCCGATTGCAATTGACTGTCAATCCACAGATTACCCGCCCACCAGCCAAAAGCACCTGCTGCCAGAATTAACCCTAGTGCTAGGATCAATTTCCCTAACCAGCCTAAGGCAGCATTATTATTGCCACTTGGCGCAGCACTTGGCGCAGACCTCTGGGCAACCGGGGCAGGGGGGGAGGGTGGCGTCGGTGCAACCTGACCCGGTGAAACCGCTACAGTCGCTTGGGTTTGCGGTGATGGTGGCGGCGGTGGAGAGTATGCCTGTGGGGGGGACTGAGAATTCAGCATCTGTAAGACTTGGTTCGCACTTTGGGGGCGATTACGGGGGTGGGGTTGCAGCAGTTGTTCGAGGATATGGCTAAGGGTAGGGCTAAGAGGAGTGGCACTAAAGTGCTTACTACGATCCCAGGTTAAGGTTTGGGGATCGATGAGTTCAGAAGGTTCTTTTCCGGTGAGTAACACCAAAACTGTTGCCCCTAAAGCGTACAAATCGCTACTGGCAGAAACAATCCCTCCTTGCATTTGTTCGTGGGGTGCATAACCCACCTTACCCAAGCGCGTGGCTGTGGCGGGGGAGGATGCCATCACCTGAGAGGCTACTGTGGCAGCGATTTGCTTAACTCCACCAAAGTCAATCAGTACAGGCAATTCATCGGATTGACGAATGATAATATTATCCGGGGAAATATCTCGATGAATTACGCCGAGGGAGTGGATATAGTCCAAAACTGGGAGAATTTGGCGTAATAGTTTGAGAACTTCGGTTTCGTTAAACCGTAATCCCTGACTCCGGCGTGCCTCTAAGATAGCGCGACAGGTTTGTCCAGCAATATAGTCTTGGACTAAAAACAGGTGTCCTTCTCCCTGCTGCTTCACTCGCAGCAGTTCTCTAAATTCAGGGATTTGGGGATGTTTCAGCTTATAGAGAACCCCAGCTTCCCGTTCAAACAGTTCTGAGGCTTTCTGTAAGGCAAATGTCCCTTGCACTTGGGGGGCGAATTCCTTTAATACACAAGCTTCACCGAAGCGATTCAAATCTTGGGCTAAATAGGTGCGTCCAAATCCCCCATGTCCCAATTCCCGCACAATCCGATAGCGTCCCGCCAAAGCCAATCCCGACTCCCTGTTGCCATTGTTTGCTTGCTCCAGTTTCTCACCACAGTGGAGACAAAAGCGACTATTAGGAGGATTTTCGTGACCGTGAGAGCAATGTAAGGGCTTCATGAATCCAGAACGTGGGCGACGTGAGTGAAGAAGGCGGAAGGCGGGCAATAGCGGAATGACCACTCAGATCATTACATGGTTGTAATTGTAGCCTCTGGATTTTTCTGGACTTCTATCATGTCCCTCTCAAGTGGGAGCGATCGCGAAATCCAACACATTATTCTACAACCCGTGATACACCGTAGGGTGGGCATTGCCCACCAGCTAAAATTTGGGATTAGTTGGGTTCGTAGTAGGGGCTTCAGCCCCTAATTTCTTTCATGGGCATCAGGCTAATCCATCTTGCTAAGATGTGCCACGCCACTACTGAAATCGGTTGAATCGGGCGCACGTCGGTCATTGGTGTCAACTTAAGGCTAAAACCCTTACTTAATCAGAGATCCCCCCTAGCCCCCCTTTTTGATCCCCCTTCCGTCCCCCTATTAGATCCCCCTTCCGTCCCCCTTCAAAAGGGGGAGACCAGATGTTGCTTCGCTTTTTGTTGCACGGGGAGACCAAAGGATGCTTCGCTTTTTGTTGCATGGGGGGAACCAGAAATTAATCAAAGTCCCCCTTTTTAAGGGGGATTTAGGGGGATCTAAACTTTGATCGCTAGTCATACAAAGTCTTAAGTTGATACGAATGCACAGCGATGCCCCCTACGGTTTCCGGGCTAATGGTTAATTTATCTTGCTCAAGTAAAGTACAATAACACTTGTGAAGCCAACGCGGATATCAAGTCAATATTAGGAGTGTTTTATGCACCTGCAACGAATTCGAGTTCCTGATTTCCGGGTTTTAAAGGATGTTGACATTACCTTTGAAAATAATTTTGTCCCTAGAATTTTTCCCTTGGGCAGTCTAAATGGTGGTGGGAAGAGTACACTACTGCAATTAATTTTTACTTTACTCCACTGTTCAAATGCTCCAGAAAAAAAGCCTTTTCTGCAAAATTTTTTATATGGATTTAAACTCCGTGATGATTCTACAAAAAGAACATTGGCTATAATTGATATTTGGGAAAATAGTAAGGTCTTCAGCCTTGATTTCTTTTGTTGCAAAGCATCTTATATTACACGTCAATGGCAAGTTAATGATGATTTGATTCTGCCGAAACATTTCCCGTTATTTTTAACAGTTAAAATTTTAAGCGAAACAAGCATTGAATTTGACAATATAGACCATACAAAATTAGCAAATAAGATAGAAAATAGAATAATAAATTATTACAAGGAAAATAAAATTGCAATAAAAGACACAAAAAACATGGTTAAGGGATACTTAAACTTACTAATTAATATTAAACCATCATTGTCAAAAATAAGAAAATATATAGAGTCTAATTGTTTAATATTTATTTCTGATTATAGAGTTGAAAACAAAGAAAAAAATATTTTTTTGTGCCGTATCGATGGTCTGAATATACCAAAAATTTCAGATTCAAAATCATTTGTAAACAATTTGCAAAAAAAAATATTTATTGCTGTTCCTTCAACCCAAGTGTTTCTTTTCATGGCTCAAAATGATAGGGAATTATTGTTGAAAAGTGACAGCAATCAAAAAAATCGTTATTATTCGCAACTTCAATCTACTAAAGCTCAACTTAGGAATCTATTTACTTATGATTTTTTTGCTGTAGACATTCTGATACAGGCTTTTAAAGATGCTCGCGATCGCGATTTCCGGGAAGCGATAGAAACAGGAGAGTATGGCAATCATTATCAGAGACTTAAAAATGAGTTAAACCAGATGTTGTTCAATAAAAAGATAAATATAGATAAAGACCTTAATGGAGTGAACTTCACACTAGATAGGAACGGTGAGACTATCGAACTCTCCCCCGAAGACCTGAGCCATGGAGAGTTGAAGCGGTTAAGCATTTATATGTGGCTCAAACATTATAATATAGAAGATGCGATTGTATTAATGGATGAAATAGAAATCGCATTCCACCCCGATTGGCAATATCAAATTATTCGAGATTTACAAGAATGGGCACCGAATAATCAATATATTCTGGCAACCCACTCTTATGAACTCTGCCAAGCCTTAACTCCTGCCCATGTTAAAGAATTAGAACCTAAACTGATCAAGCAAGACCCCGAAAATTAGAGATGAGTTTTAATCCAGAACAGTTACAACGCCACTGTGAAATAATTCTTGGTTCTCGCAAAATTAGAAATAAAATAGTTGTTCTCTGTGAAGGTGAAGGAGGTATCTGGGATCTGGAGGGTAGACCATCGCCTCAATCTTATGGAAGAATGGCACAACTGCCAGATGCTAATTTTTATAATGCCTGTGTTCCTAAGTGGTGGCGGAACTATCGACCCGAATTTTTTAATTGTGGCGACAGAACCGATGTACTTGATACTTACTTCACGTTATTACAGTTGCATAAAAACAACAGCGATAACTCCTATTTAAGTCCAGAAAAGCTTTTTGCAATTGTGGATTTAGATTTGCAACCTAAAATGATTGATAATTATCTGTTTCCAGATACAGAGGCAATTTTTCAGGATTTGTATGAACAAGCCAAGGTCAATCCTCAAAATGCAATAAATCATCGAATCTGGGTGACAGGGTTTATCTATAAGGAGTCCTACTTTCTGTTCCCGGAACTCCAACCCGTATTTGATAACTTTTCCGCTACTCCAATTTATAAAGATAATCCTGCTTTGCTGCAAACGATTTATATTGATATGGCAGATGGAATCAGTAATGATGCTAATTTGCGAGATAACTTACAACGAGCATCAGAACGTCTTCGCTACTGTTCTGGATTAGATTGCCAGGGAGTTAGTGAGTTGCGAGATTCCTGGAAAGATGAGTTTCAAAACGCCCCAGATTATCAACGGAAGCAGGAGTTGATTTTTGCCCTATTGACGATTAAACAAGTAAAGGAATACTGGAAACAAATACATCCGCCTGATGATTGGAATCGCTCAAGTGAGGATGATCGAGATGAAATGTATCGAGATCAACTTTCTTTGGAAATAGGGCGATTTTATGCCGAAAAAAGTAGTGATGTTCAATATCATCTTCCGTTTTTCTTGAAAACCTTATATGAAAAGGATTGTCAGCAGCGCGGTTAACCAGGTATCTGATGACAAGAAAGCCTCATTACAATGGCGGGGGTGCATGTCAACTTGGTAGGGGCGCACTGACGTGCGCCCGATTTAACGGTAAAATACATTCCACAATTTTAGCTAGATTAGAGCACTTTCACGCCACGGTGTAGTACCGGATCGATGAGACAGTGCTTTTCTACTCTTGGAAATGGTGTATCATATCTAGTCTGAAAACTCTGTACTGGCGTGGCACAGCTAAAATGGTGGAATAGGTTGTAACTCCTGCCCAACAGAATATAGGGCTAAAGCCCTTACTACAAGCGATCGCACATACACCATGCCTACTGCTAAAATTTATTTTGAGTAAAAATGTTATCGATCAGCCTATGGCATCGCTAAAAAACGTTTTAGTATCAGGGTTGCTGCTGTTTCTGCTATCGCCCCTGGTGGCTTGTTCTCCAGCGTCTGATTCCGCCTCCTCTACGGGGGATGAGACAACCGTTGAACCCTTAATCGCTGGGGCGATTCCCGATCAAGATCCGGAAAAGTTGCAACGGCTATATGACAAGTTGGCAAATTACCTGGAAACGGAGTTAGGTGTACCCGTCGAGTATAAACCTGTCACCGACTATGCGGCGGCGGTAACAGCCTTTCGAGTCGGGGATCTGGATCTCGTCTGGTTTGGCGGCTTAACTGGCGTACAGGCGCGATCGCAAGTTGAAGGTGCAGAGGCGATCGCCCAACGGGATATTGATGCTGAATTTACCAGTGTATTTATTGCTAATAAAACTAGTGGACTACAACCGATTCAGGATATCCAAGAATTATCCAAATTAAAAGGATCAACCTTTACCTTTGGCAGTGAATCATCCACCTCAGGGCGGTTAATGCCTCAGTATTTTCTGGAACAAGCCGGGGTGACACCAGAGGATTTTCAGGGAGAGGTCGGTTTTTCCGGTTCCCATGATACCACAATTCAACTGGTTGAAGCCGGGAGTTATCAGGCGGGGGCATTAAATTCTCAAGTCTGGGAAAGCCGCGTGGAAGCTGGAGACGTGGATTTAAATAAAGTGGATGTGATTTGGGAAACGCCAACCTATTATGATTATCATTGGGTGATTCATCCCGATGTCAAGTCACGCTATGGCGAAGATTTTTCCCAGAAAGTGCAAGCTGCCTTACTCAAGCTTGACCCGAATAACCCCGAACACCAAGAAATTTTAGACTTATTTGGGGCTGATCAATTTATTCCCACAGAAAATTCCAATTACGCTCAAATTGAAGAAGTCGGTCGTCAAATTGGCAAAATTAAATGAGCGATTCGTCGCCAATTTTTCAACTCAAAGGTGTGACCCAGCGATTTAGTCGCTTGACCGCCCTAACCGAGATTAATCTCACGCTTTACCCTGGAGAACGGGTGGCATTAGTCGGGTCAAGTGGGGCGGGAAAAAGCACCCTATTGCGTTTGTTGAATGGGACACTACAACCCAGCCAAGGAGAAATTTGGGCATTAGGATATAATCTCTCCCAGCTATCGACTCGGAGATTACGCCAAGTGCAACGGCAAATTGGTACAGTCTATCAGCAGTTTCATTTAGTGGATAACTTGCGAGTGATTCACAATGTTAATGCTGGGCATTTAGGACGGTGGTCATTGTTTAAAGCTGCTTTATCGCTATTATTTCCGTTAGAGGTAGAAACAGCGCATCAGGCGTTAACTCAAGTGGGAATTCCGGATAAACTTTATACCCGCACTGATCAACTCTCTGGTGGACAACAGCAGCGAGTGGCATTAGCGCGAGTTCTCATCCAAAATCCCTTAGTGATTTTAGCCGATGAACCGATTTCTAGTCTTGATCCGGAGTTGAGTCGAGAGGTAATAGAGTTGCTATGTCAAATGAGTGAACAGGGCGGTAAGACTTTGGTTACTAGCCTACATTCGGTTGATTTTGCCCTGAGGTATTATCATCGCGTTATTGGATTAAAAATGGGAAGAATTTTATTTGATAGTTCAGCGACAAATGTTTCGACAGAAATGATTGATAAGTTGTATAAATTATAATAGCATAAATTACCTTATAGTTAGACTGTTGATCATGCTGATTGTTAGAACTTTTTCGGTTTAAATCTCTTGCTTCAGTACGACTAACGTAATATCATCAAAAACTTTTTGTTTACCAATAAATTGCCGCACATCATTAATAATCGCATCTTTAATAACTTCGGCAGATTTATCCCAGTTTTGACGAATCACATCACACAATCGATCTAACCCGTATTGTTCATTCTCCATATTTTCAGCTTCAGGAATACCATCGGTGTAAAGGACAATGCTGTCACCGGGTTGTAATTCAATTAACGCCCGATCAATAAAATCAGCAATTTCATCATCTAAGGCAATCGGAAATCCCAAATCCATGGTATCAATTCGTTCAATAATTCCCCCAGCCCGCACGACGATAGATTCTTCATGTTGACCACTGATACTAACTTTGCCATCGGTATAGTTGAGAATGGCTAAGGTTAAGTTGCGATCCGAGTTCATCCGTTGCACATTTTTGTAAAGCGTGCGGTTGAGGGTATCCAGAAACTTCACGGGATCACGTTCCCGAATTTCATCTAGGGTGCGAACAACGGTTTGGGTCATCATCATTAAAATACCACTTTCTAACCCATGTCCGGTTACATCGCCGATCCCAACAGTAACCACATTATCTGTGCAGAGGATGTCGTAGTAATCACCACCAACTTCGTCAGCCGGTTCCATAAACCCAGCCAGATCTAATCCTTCAATGGCTTCTAATTCATCAGACTTGGGCAGGATCATATATTGCAATTGACGAGCAACGTCAAGTTCAGCACTCATCCGCAGGTTTTCGGCTTTGAGTTTTTCGTTAAGTTGACTAATTTCCTGATTGGCTTGGGCAAGTTCAGCAGTGCGTTCTTTAACTTTATCTTCTAAGTTATGGGCATAATCTTCTAATTTCTGATAGGAAATCATTAGGTTTTGCCACAAAACCTGACCGACGCTCAACGTCGCCGCCACAACTACCGCTAATAAAGGCGTAAAGACAGGAACTAACCAACCGTAGAGAAAGGCAAAATAGGAACTAGCGACAATAATTCCCACCGCGATCAATAACCCCAAAAGAGTCATCCAGCGTCTACGGATATAGAATGAGCCAAGGGTGGCACTGTATCCTGACCAAACAACAATCAGTAGCCAGTGTATGGGTTTCGTTGTTGCCCGTAACATCGGACGCCCTGATAGAGCGGCGCTGAGAATCTGACTGGTGACATTAGCGTGGATGACCACACCGGGCATTAAGTCCGTGGGGACAGCTAGATTGCTATTATAAGGGGTGAGATAGTTATCATTCAGACTGGGCGCTTTTGCCCCAATAAAAACAATGCGATCGCGGAAGAAGTTTTCAGGGATGCGGTTCTCCAAGACATCGGTCATGGAAATATTAGGAAAGCGATCCAATCTGCCGCGATAGTTCAGGAGAATGTGATACCAACCACCCAAGTCCGATTCTTTGTAAAATCCATCATTTTTACTGAGGGGAATAAACGTAGCTTTGCCTAAGCCGAAGATTTGTTGGTCAGGATTGATCGCTTCCAATTCAATTCCTTGGTCTTCGAGATAATCTAAAGCCAGTTTTACGCCAAAGCTATACATTAAACCACTCTCAGCTGCACCAGCGACAAGAGCGCGGCGATTTTTGCTATCGTTATCCAGGAACAGATCGTTAGCCCCAACTTGACCTTGATCGGCTAACGTCGGTGGCGGATCGATAGTATCTCCAGAAATTTTGGTAATCCCAATCAGGTTTGGGGTGGTTTTAAACACCTCAACCCGTTCTTCATGTCCCGGTTCTACGGGTAAATCTCGATAAATATCTAACCCGATCGCGTTAGGGTTTTGGGCATTAATATTGCGGAGTAGCTGCGCCATGACTTTATCTGACATGGGCCACTGTACTACATAATCAATATCTTCTTCATCAATTGTGACGATCGCAATTCGCTCATCAACAGGTTCTTGGGGACGCAGGAGAAAGAATTGATCTAAAATCAACCATTCTAAAACCCGAAAAATCCCCAGATAACTGCCAGCAATAATTAAACCTGCCACAAAAGGTGTAATCAGCAAAACCCCTTGCCAGCGTTTCAATAATGCCTGTAGAGGCGTGTCAGAGTTCATCTGAATTGTTGAACCCTCGTTTTGTTCAAGGACTTGATTTTCAGTCTTAGTTAACGAGTCATCACCCATGTTATATCCGCCTCAACCCTGATCATGTTGTTTGATCCTTTCAATAAGTA
The DNA here is from genome assembly GCF_040220555.1 of Coleofasciculus sp. C1-SOL-03. NCBI lineage: Bacteria > Bacillati > Cyanobacteriota > Cyanophyceae > Coleofasciculales > Coleofasciculaceae > Coleofasciculus > Coleofasciculus sp. C1-SOL-03. Next base: position 11,577 of record NZ_JAVJUO010000036.1, on the reverse strand, counting down.
GTGTCGTGGCACACCTTAATTGGTGGATTCGCTTGGGTTCGTAGTAAGGGAACCTTAGCCCTCTCCAGCTATGCGTTAAAGCACGCTTTGTGCTGACTACAAACAAAGCCTCCTGCCTTCTAGAAAACAAAAGGTTGAGACGCGATCGCTTCTAGGTCAACTTGCTCTAATAAATCATGCCATTCTGTACGATAGGTTTCATTCGTCGGTTCAGATCGTTGAGCCTCAACTAAAACCTGCAACGTATCATACCAGATCCCTGCCTCGGCATACTTAGTTGCCAGCTTCACGGGAGATTCGGCAAACTTTTGCGTATTCACGGTATTTTCAACCCGCTTTACCCATCCCGTCACGGCATAATTATCGGGTCGCAGAATTCCACCGGGTTCAATGGGGGCAAAATACCACAGATAATTTTTATCGATTTCCAAGGCGGGTGAGTCTGGGGGTAGGGTAATCGCCATGACTCCACCTTGGGGAGAGACATTCAATAGGGTGTGATAATGAGAATTCCCTGCTTCATCTTGGATACTAAAAAAGACCTTCCGTGCGCCAATTGGAGGCAAATAAACATAGATTGTGGGACGAGGTGACACCGTGCGTCCATGTTTCGTTGGCGGAACTAATGCGGTAAGTGCAGGAATGTCACTGACCTGGTTTTCTTCTAATATTTCTACATCCACTGGGGTTGGGGGAACTGAATCTTCACTGGGGAGAAATAGTTCAACATCACCTCGGATACCCCCACCAGTGCTGGTATAGGGGTTTTTCCCATCAGCCGGTAAGCTAAATTCCACATCTCCTCGGCTTCCACCCGCCACACCACTGCGAGGTGCAGAACCACCAGGTAAAGCAAATTGCACATCTCCTCTAGTTCCCCCAGCCACACCACTGCGAGGTGCAGAACCACCAGGTAAGCTAAACTCCACATCCCCTCTGGTTCCCCCAGCTACACCGCTACGAGGTGCGGAACCGCCAGGTAAGCTAAATTCCACATCTCCTCTAGTTCCCCCAGCTACACCGCTACGAGGTGCGGAACCACCAGGTAAAGCAAACTGTACATCTCCTCTAGTTCCCCCAGCTACACCGCTACGAGGCGCGGAATCTTGGGGAAGACCAAACTGCACCTGACCTCGCACACCCCCACCAACAGGACTTTTCGGCACATTATCGTCGGGAAGACTAAAGTCTACACTGATCAGGTTATCGTTGATGGGAGGTTCCGACTCTAAGGGGACAAAACGTGCTAAAGCAGCATTAGCTGTTAATACGAAGACTGTCCCCGTTACTGTAGCGGATAAGAGAGTTTGGCAGATTGCTGGAGTCATGATCAACTTTCCTTGAATGCTGAATAGCCTATAGCCAATTGCCGATCAGAACGAACGATGCCCAAAAATAGGGATGTTGGTATAAGGGCTTTTCCAGAAGACTAAGCTGTGCTTGTCGCAATGCTTCAGCTTTGCTTACCTTCAGATCCGTTAGTTGGTGATAAAATTCTCGCATCATAATCGAGGTGGATTCATCACTCACTGACCAGAGACTGGCGATTGTACTTTTGGCACCCGATCGCAGGGCAAATCCTGCTAAACCTAATGTAGCTCGATTATCCCCGGCTGCGGTTTGACAGGCACTCATGACGAGTAGTTCAATCGGTTGCAGTAGCCCCAGCCGCCGTTTTTGAAAGATGAGATCGAAGTCTTCGATGGAAATGCGATCGCTCCAGGTGAGCAGAAAGGTTTCTTCCGGATTAGAACTGAATTGACCGTGAGTCGCCAGGTGAACGATGGGGAAGGATTGGTTGTTAATCAAGTCTTTGAACGTGCCGAAGGTAAAGGTTTCATTGAATAGCACTTTAGAGTTGACTTGTTGCGACACTTGTGCTATCTCTTCATCAACTCCTGGCAAAGGACTGAACCCTTGACGCGCTTCGGTTAATCCAGCGGCTAATAAACGCAGTTCCTCTTGGGAGAGTCCTTGGGGAAACAGTTGTAATCCGGGACTAAAGACAATCCGATATTTTTCCAGGATATACTCTTCTCCATCATAGAGTGCCGCCATGGGTAAGTTGCGGAGAAAGCCATCGGGGACAAAGACTAGCGTCTGGATATCTTGGCTAGCCATCGCTGCTTCAGCGGGTTGGATTAACCAGGTATACACCTGTTGAGCAAGTTGTAACCGTTCGCTACTGGGATAGCCGGGAGACAGGGCGGAATACAATTGTGTCAGCGTGGATTCAACCTCAGCTTGGGTGAGTTGAGTGGCGTAGTGGGTGAGGGGTTGATTGGGAATCGAGAGGACAACTTCCAAGCGATCGGGTAAGATAATCGGATAAATTACCGCTGCTTGGGTATCAATTTCTTCCAAGGCAACTGGATTAGTATCTAAACAAGCATCTTGGAAAAAGTTATCCAGTTCGGCTAATTGCAACGCTTCCATCACATCACGGGCTTGTTGCAAGTTGGCTTGATTATCCCCTTCTTTTAACAGTAAGCTGACAAGCTGGCGATACAGGGGTTCAATCCCTTCTTTAAAATCGAACTGAACATCAGAACTAATCGCGACTAAATCACTACGGAGGGATTGGATATTATCAAAGGCAATTTTATAAGCGGCGAGGGCTTCGCTAGTTTTGCCTTGTTTTTGCAGGATTTCACCCAATTGTGCGCCCGCCCGTGCGGCTATATCGTCGGCGTTAATTTCTTGAGCCAGTTTGAGTGCTTGTTGGGATAGAGTTTTACTATCGTCTAATGTCCCATTCGCCTGATACAGTTTACCCAATTGATACAGGGCATAGGCTTCTGCCCTGGGATCATTAATTTGTCGCGCTTGTTTAACGGCGTTTGCCAAGAGTTTTGATGTATCAATTGCCGAGGAATTGGACATCCCTGCTTGAGCAGCTTTCATCAAACTATCTGCCAGATTAATTTGGGCATAAATTGCCGGACGTGAGGCAGATAGTTGGTTAACTTTGGTGGTAACAAGTGGGATGAGTTCTTGGGCAACATCCCAGCGTTGTAACTCCACTACCATCCGTAGTTGATTCAGTTGCGCTTCCAGTTGCGTTAAGGAATCAGGCGTTAATTCGGCGGCTTGTTGATAGTACGTCCAAGCCACGGCATATTCCTGTAAATCTCGCGCTACATTGCCAATGCTAAACAGTGCCTCACTGGTATCCTGGGGTGAGTTTAACTGTTGACTAATTTGCCAACTGGCTTCTAAGGCGGCTTTCGACTGGCGCAGTTGACCCAGGCTTTGTAATGCCACACCTAAACTTCTCAATCCCTTGGCTTTCAGCAGACTATTGGGTTCATTTTCTAATTCACTCACCAATTGTTCCAAGAGAGACTTTGCCCGTCGATATTTACCCAAGGCTTGCAAGGCTTGTGCCTGGTTGATTTGGCTAATTAATTGTCCGGTTTTATCCTCGGCTTGTTCATAAATTGATGCGGCTTGTTTCCAGGTTTCCAACGCGGTTTGGCTTTGTCCTTGCAGCAGGTGAATGGTTCCTTGAGTATTTAAGGCTTGGGCAAGAAGTAAGCGGGTATTTTTGTTAGTATCGGGTTGGGATTTTAACAGATTTAAACTTTGGGCGATCGCCTCTTGTGCTAAATCCGTATTTCCTAACTCTTTATACGCCAATGCTAGGTAATTCAGTGCCTGGGCTTGCTTGAGGATCAACCCTTCGGCGGCATACGTCTCGGCTGCCTCTTGCCAGACTTGTGCAGCTTGGTCAAATTGTCCAGATTGATAATAAACTTTCCCCTGTTCAACTAAATCTGATGGTTCAACAGTTTGGCTGTAGAGAAGTTCTATGGGGGGTCCTAACATTTCCGCCCCGTTCTCGACAATTGCCTCCGTCTGATTCCCCATATCCAACGGAGGATAAGCCGCCGTTGCGGGAACTTTTGGCGATTGTAACGATAGGGTGAGGAAAAAAACACCCAGAATTAAAGCAATAAAAGAACGGGGGCGCTTGAGCCAACCCTTAATAATTTTGCTTACTTGAGAATACATTTTGCTCATGTTAATTCCTTCGCTGAGGATCAAGTCTTCATTGTCGTATCCGGTTTAAATTCGCCACAGTTTTCCCGGAATTTGGCGTTACTTAAGGCATCGTTTTAGAGTGCTGGTATAGTCTTGACAATACAATCCATCAAATCCTTTTGCCCTGACAAAATCCGCAATCAAAACATTGACATCCTCATCGAGGTATAAATGAATAAATAATCTGTTCACAGCCCTTGAACCAGTGGATCGATTAACTCATCTGGAATTTTATTTCGTTCGATATATTGATTAATTTCCTCTTGGTGATCACTGTAATATGTTAAAGCACCAAACACCTGAGCCAGTGTCAGATGAGGCATTCCTATGGTAATTTCTTCGGGAGAAACTCCCATACGCCACGTTTCAACAACCGCCCTCACAGGAGTCCGAGTCCCCTTAATGATGGGTTCATTATTGAGAATCTGGTCATCTCGAACAACGTACAGGTAATCAGTAACCTGAACCATAAACACAAAAGAAACCGTACTATTTTCCTCTTCAATTATAGGTTGTATTACAAGGCAAATGATGTAAGAGTAAAAAATCTCTACCTGTCAGGAGGGTTAGAATCAATGTATTGCTTGCGTTTTCCCCTTACGTTGACACTAATGAGTGCGCCCCTACAATCCTCACCTCGCACTGTGACAGTTCGCGTATTGATTCGGTAATGTCTCTTGAGGCACAGCCGCCACTAATTCAATCTCTCCTTGTTCATTTTTCACCCAACCCGTCGCTTCCACAAGATACCGCCTTTCAGAAGTTGATTCTACTGAATTCGGGACAGACTCTTGGGCTTGAGGCTGATTTTCCGGTGCAGTTGCAGCAAAATCGCGCACATCAGATAACAGAGTTTGACCGCGAATCGGTGCCGTTGGATCACTCGGTACTCCCCCCCGCCCGGTAATCGTAAACACATTGCCCTCAGCCGCCGCACAGGTTTTCACCACTTGGTTACTGGTATCAGCAAGTTGATCGGGTAATTTGATTAACCCTGATTCAGGATCAATCTCTGGACTCGTTAGCGAGAATGTACCATCAATACCTAACTCAGAACTAACGGTAATATCATTGGTCATGACTTCCCGTGGGTTGGTTAAGTCCCGAAACTCAATAAAAAAGAGTGTATTTGTCGCAATACCAATATTACCTCCGTCACCCTCAAAGGCGTTAGCCGTAATATCGCTATTTTGCCCAGGAATAGCCACAACAAATGGGGTGGCGATCTGAATATTTCCCCCATTCCCGAAACCACTCTCTATCCCGGCTGTCGCTGAAATTAAGCTCCCTCCACGCAAGATTATAATATCGTCTAAGGATAGAGCAATATTCCCGCCATCATCACTGGCAGCTTCTGCCGAAATCCGACCGTTATCCAGAATTAAGCGATCGCCTTGAAGCTGAATATTACCCCCTAAACCTGTGCCTTCACTATCTACGGAAACTGCTCCACCATCACGAATTTCAACCAATTCTGGATCAATGAAGATACTGCCACTGTTTCCGGTAGATTCTGGGGTGGTACTGGAAAAGATGCCTGTATCTTCACCCATAATCGTAATCACGTTATCCACGTTGATAATGGTATTCCCGGCATCACCAGTTCCGGCTGTATCAGTGCTAATTTGCGCTCCATCTTTCAAGATGAGAGAGTTTCCTGTTACCTCAATTACACCGCCATCTCCTGATGACCCTTCGGCAGCATTAGAAAACAATCCGGTATCCTCACCAAAAAGTCGAATTGAGTTAGCGTTGATGAAGATTTTGCCCGCATCTTCACTACTTTCAGTCAAGGCTTCCAACTGTGCGCCGTTTGTGACAGATAGGGAGGCTGCATTAATCGTTAATGTGCCGCCACCTCCAGTTGCTCCCGCCAAGGTTCCGACAAACACACCACTAGGGTCAAAGTCTCCACCTTTATTGCCATCAAATATAGCTGCCCCAGTTACATCAATATTAATATTTCCGGCATTACTCCCAGTTTCTGATTGCCCACTGGTACTGGCACTAATAAATCCACCATCCGTTACTGAAAGCCGATTTGTATTAATTGTAATGTCGTTCCCTTGCCCCTTGGATGTCGGTGCAACCTCACTTAGAATAGCACTGGGAATCGGGAAGTTTAGACCAAGTACAGCCCCTTTAATCTCAATTTCATCAGCATTAACATCAATTCGACCCGCATTACCTGTACCTCGAGTCGTTGTTTGAATTTGACCGCCATCTTCCAGCAAAAGCTTACTCGTTTCGACTGAAATCATCCCCGCATTGCCATTTCCTCTACGAATACCCATGGGAAATAAGGCATCAGGCAAAGCAGGAAAATCAGATGCATCAGCAAAGAACGGACCGTTTGGAATATTCAAAAAAGGCAGTACCGCACTCACAATCCCACTAGGGTTATCTCCTGATGTTCCAATTAATTTAATTGAGTCAGTGGCAATAACACTAACATTTCCAGCGTTTCCTACACCTGCTGTTGAAGAAAAAATCTGGCTGCCATTCGTAGCCCTCAGTGTTCTTGTTGTGACTGCAACATCTCCAGCATTACCCCCTCTCACAAAAGAGGTTTCACTGGAAATCGTACTATCATTTTCTAGTGTAATGGAATCAGCATCAACATTGACGACACCTGCATTTCCTATACCTGATGTTGCCGTGTTTATTCGACTCCCTTGGCGCAGGCTCAAGGAACTGGTGGAAATATTGATAGTACCACCTTGTTCGCTACCGACGTAAAGGGTTTCAACTTCGTTGTTATTCGTTAATTCAATGGTGGGAGCCATAAGACTGATATTACCACCCATCCCATCCGCCGGAGTAAAACTAACGCTTTCAATCTTACTTGAATCATCAAAAATAATGGCTGTGCCACTGTTCATTGTTACCTTACCGCCAACTAAGCCAACGGATAGAATCTCAGCATTAGCCGCAATAGAAAGCTCCCCACGCGCATCAATGGCAATCTCCCCCCCTAACTCAAACATTGGCAATGGCGTTTCTAATTTATCTGCGGCTGTAATAATACTTTCAACCTGAATACTGCCATCAGGTAAACCTAAATTAGGTTGATATTGATTCGTCAGTAAGGCTAAACCATCAGATTGGGCAATTTCAATCTTACCTACCTTAATATTGGAACCACTGAAGGAAGGCGTTTCAAATGTAACCGAACCGCTAGGAATATCCGTTGGTCTTGGAATACCTGGAACTCCGGTAAAAGGCGTTTGAGTCCAGTCAATTCCGGCTCTCACATCTAATGTTGCTTGACTATCTCCATTGACACTAACCGAAGTGCCATCGGATAAAGTAACGTCACTCAGGGCGCTGTAGGGTGTATTTGTTCCCGGAATCAGGGTGTTATTGTTACTGTTAATCGTGCTAGCCGTTGGTCCCGTATTATTAATGGTGACTGTGCCTAACTCAACACTCCCCCCTGCCAAGATATGTAGCGACGCACCCTGATAATTACCGAGTTTCACATCGCCTGCAGCCAGGACAATGGGATCATCGGCAGCAAAACTATTCCCTGGAGTACCGTCGAGTTGTTCAACCGAAAATTGACCATTGGTCGCATAATGACCATCCAGTTGGATGTCATTCGCTGAACGCAGAGTCATGTTGCCGTTGGAACTCAAGCCACTATTTGCATGATTTAAGATAGACAAGCTTAACCCTTGATTTCCTTGGGCGACAAATTCACCCCCAGCCATGGCGATAAAGGGATTCGTCGCCGTATCTTGTAGGGTTAACAGTTCTGAGGCTTTGAGTTTCAGGTTGCTTCCGGCTGTTAATTGACCCCCTTCTAGGTCAATCGTTTGACCAATAAATGATAAGTCTTGTCCGGCTGATAAGTGTCCTGTACTGGTAATTTCTCCAGTAGGGGGTAACCACTGAGAAATACCTAAAGGAGTCGTAACGGTGAGCAAGGGTGGCGCATCAGGATTCGTAGCGCTGAAGGTATAACCATTGTCGAAGACTACACCCCCCGATGTGCTAGCCGCAAAAGAGCCAGCAACGTCCAGACGAGCATTCGGACCAAAGATAATCCCATTGGGATTGAGTAAATACAGATTGGCGTCACCCAAAACACCTAACGTCCCCAAAATATCCGAGTGATTGTTTCCGGTGACTCGACTGAAAATATTGGCAATATCACTAGGATTCGCAAAGTAAACCCGTTGACCTTCAGTCACACTAAACTGCTCAAAACTATGAAATAGGGTTGAGCCTCGGCTTGCGCCACCATTGATTAGGTCAATGATCTGATTATTAATCTCGACATTGGGTGTGATAACAGAGTTCTCTGAACCCAATGTATTATCTGGCACAATTGATTGTGAAAAACTAGGCAGAGGAGAGCCAAGGATATAACCAAATGTGCCACTGATTAGGGCAACTTTACAAATACTGAACCAATCACGCTTGTGAAGCATTTCCTTCCTTCCTACCAATCTCAATATGGCTATCTGTCAAAGCTCAGTGAAAAGCTGATTTTAAGATATGACACAACTGTTTGCTGATTGACCCACTCGAACAGGGAAAATGCCACTGCACTTTTGTAGTGGCGTGGCACACCTTATTTGATGAATTAAGCATTAGCCCCGAAACCGTAGGGGCGCTCATACTTGCGCCTGATTCAATGGTCAAGTCTATTCCACAATTTGAGCTGTGTCAATCCAGATAGTTGGGTTAAGCGATCGCGAAATCCAACCCAATTGAATCTTTTGTGCTGTCCCTGATATGCCCCAAATAATGGGATTACCTATAAGTTAATTATTTTAGCATATAATTTGGTTGACCATAGCATTTTTTTAGTTTATTTCATGAAGATAGGTTCCGCTCAAAACCTGCACTGATAGTCTTGGCTTCAATGATATGTTTGTATAAATGAGTTGTGAAAATGTGTCTATGCCTATAATCAATTGGATGAGTTTCAGGGGTATAATTTTTTACAGATCAATGGTGCGTTACGCTTCGCTAACGCACCCTACAGTTTATACGATTTCTAGACTTTAAATATACGAGAAACTGGTCGTAAAAGCAAGGTCTGCGGTATTAACCCCTTCTACCTGCATGATGTCTTCTCCATTTAAACTGATGATACTATCCGCGCCTTGTTGAGTCAGGACGAGATCATTGAGCGCTATCCCTAACAGTCCAATTTTATCGGAACCGACATCATAGCCGCGCACAGTATCTAAACCCGCGTTTTCTTCAAGTACATAAATGTCACTGGCACCGAAATCTGGAAGGACAAGTTGTATGAGTGGATTGTAATATGACCCGACAAGAAGATCAGCACCTAAGCCACCACGCAGGGTATCTGTACCCAAGCCACCCGCGAGAATATCATCACCAGCATCACCGCGCATTAAATCAGTTCCCCAGTTACCAAACAACTGATCATCCCCTAAACCACCGATTAATAGATCATCACCGCCCTTACCTTTGATGATTTCTGAAAAAGAACTCCCCTCTATCGTATCGGCTCCATTGCGACCTAGAAGTTCCACGGTAGCATTCACAGGAGCCGTTACCGTAATCGAGGATAAGTCTAGATCTACCTGATTATTTTGGGAAGCAAAGCTCATGGTAGAACCCAAAATTTCTAGGTCTGTCACAAGATACCCTTTGTCCTGCAATGCATTGAGATCTAATGTTTCTAGCCTGGTTGTGGTGACGGGTGCGTCAATCACAATCTTTAAACTGCTTAAGGAATTTGCTGCTGGAGATAGAGTATCAAGTGCCGCTTGCAAATCATTTTGAGCAATGATCTGTGTTCCTGGAGTTAAATTTTCATCCGCAAAATATACGCCGTCCGTTTTGACTAAAATAATCACGTTATCGGCAAAATTTGGAGTGACTTGGGCATCGGTCACTGCAATCTGTTCAGTTTCGTTAGTGTTAGGATTTGTAAGCTGAAGCGCCCCATCCGTAAAAATATCAGCACCAGTATGACCTGTTGCCAGTAATTGATTATTAAAATCCACAATTTGCTGGGCAGCCGTAGGGTCAGTAGACGTATCTAGTGCTAAAAATGCATTCCACTCATCGGGAATTTGGGCGATTAGAGCTTTATTATCCCATTCAAAATAAAAAGCCGCGCTCCCCTCTGTTCCGTCAGGAAGGAAAGCCGAGTTGTTATAAGCCTGTCCACTGGCTATTAATGAGGCACAGTTTTCTGTAATGATTTGACCAGTCGTTGTGCTGATACAATAATCAAAATTCAGAACAGTCGTGAAACCCGGATCGAGTGGATCGTCAGTCTCCGGATCAAAAAGCTCAGAATAAAGTCGGAATTGCTCACCATTGCCGAGTGTTGCCGTATATTGAACATAGGGAATCGTGCCATAATCAACGCTGTTGTTATTCGAGGTGTTAGTGTCAAACGCATTATAACTACTAAATGCGGCTACACTTACTTCACTCCCAACTACATTCTTTTTTACGGCAACCAAAGGTGAACCAGCCGTTTTTTCAATCTTATTAACTGGGAGCCAACTTGTACCTTGAACCTGACCATTGTTGTATTCGGACAGTTCTGAATTTTCTCCTAATGAACCATAGAAATTGTTGATTTGAACATAGTCACTACTCACGGTTGTATTGACTGTCAATTGTACGGATTCCCCCGACAAGAGTGTGGGAATGACAACTTCAACCGAATCCGGATTGCCATCGCCACTCAAGCTTTGACCATTGGCAGCAATATAGGGGTCAATCGTGCCGTCTTGATTGGGATCGTATGTATCCAAATCAATCGCACCGACAGGAAGGATTAATTCAGAGACGTTTAATTGCAAGTCTCCATTATCGGTGATCAAGACAGATTCAGCCGTCGCTGGACCATTGTTCGTGACGGTCAATGTATAGGAAAATTCTTCATCGGGAATCGCAATATTTTCTCCTTCTAATGTAGGGATAAATGACTTTTCGATCTCTAAATCAATTTCTTGTCGGTTGCCGAAATCAATGTCTGTTGCTGCTGTGCCGCTTGCAATGGTTATGGGTGCAGGATTCGTTGTTTTCTGTACCCAACCTGTTTGTTGAACTTCCCGGATGGTGTAATTTCCTGCACTTAAATCGGTGAAGCTGTAATTACCATTAGCATCAGTGGTGGTGCTGGTTTCACCTGCATCTTTAACTCCGTCATTATCGCTATCGATAAAGATAGTCCAGCCCGCTAATCCCGTTTCACCTGCATCTTTAACCCCATCGCCATCAGTATCTTCAAACTTCTGTCCACTGATGCTACCGAGTTCAAAGTTCCCGAAATTAATACCTGTAGCTGCTGTACCACTGGTAACATTAATCGCGCTGGGATTGGTTGTGGTTTGTTGCCAACCTGTTTGTTGAACTTCCCGGATGGTGTAATTTCCTGCACTTAAATCGGTGAAGCTGTAATTACCATTAGCATCAGTGGTGGTGCTGGTTTCTCCTGCATCTTTAACACCATCATTATCGCTATCGATAAAGATAGTCCAGCCCGCTAATCCAGCTTCACCTGCATCTTTAACTCCATCGCCATCA
>NZ_JAVJUO010000035.1:0-48158 GCF_040220555.1 Coleofasciculus sp. C1-SOL-03 | reverse complement strand
TTCCTTCTCCTGCTCCAAAAAATACCCGTTCAACACCTCATAATCCAGCCTAACTGAACAATGGCAACAGTAGGGAATCCTTTAGAGGTTGGGTGTAAACACCAAAAAAGCGACGCCCGTTGTTCAAAAGGCGTCGCTGATACTTAAAAATAGAGGCTAGCCTCTATTTTTAATCTGAAGTTCCCCCCGCCAAAAACTCGAAACTACCTCACACAGAAAACAGTGCGAGCGTCTCGCTCGCTATTTTATATGGTTTTTTCTCTATCGAGAAGAATTTAACTAATTTTGATTGACAAGCGTGGTTGAAAGATAGGCAAAACCGTTTTATTTGATAGAGTATAATTCTTCTACCCTTTTCCCCTGTACCATCGCACCAATGTGTCAGGAGAAACTCCCCAAAAATACCCCAAAATAATAAGCTGGTTAATGAGGGTGGTTTTGATTATCCCTAACCGTTCCCATCGTCGTCCTGATGTCAGAACCGATTCTGAAACAATCGTAATCCGTCCCTGCGGTTGCAAGCGACGAATGAATTCAAAATCTTCCATAATTGGCAAATTTGGAAAACCACCTATATCATGGAAAACGGTCGCTTTTAAAAATATAGCTTGGTCGCCATAAGGCATCGAAAAAAAACGCGATCGCCAATTCACCAGTCGTTCAATGAGACGCAAGCCAAACTGTTGAGAATCAATGCGTAATTCAAACGCCCCCGCAATGGTTTGGGGTTCTTGCAGCGCTTGGCGGATTAAACGATCAAAGTTTGCTGGTAAACAGGTATCGGCGTGGAGAAATAAGAGGATATCACCCGTCGCCCTCGCTGCACCCGCATTCATTTGACAGGCGCGACCAGGTGGGGTAGAAATAACCTGGACATTTCGCGATCGCGCCACGCTGACGGTTTCATCTTGACTCCCTCCATCCACCACAATAACCTCCACATTATTCGTATCCACAAGCCTCTCTAACAGAGAAACCATCGTATTCGCTTCATTTAAAACAGGAATAATCACTGAAATTGTTTCAGTTTTCATTATCATTACATTAGAATTCCTTCCCCAATTTCCCAATCCCCATTTTCAATCAATTTTGACCTGAAAGCGAATCAATCCTACATTATTGGGAGCGGTGCTAGAAATATCGCCTAACTCGACAACCACAGCGCCATTGGGATTGTTGGTTTCATCACAAGGCGTTGATACCGGATTGAGCGGCGGAAAAAATGTTCCCGAATCTTGGTCTGATGCATTACTTTGGGGTGTCGGTGTCCCGTCTTGATTTAACACAATTCCGCTTCCTTGCCTAAAACTATCTGAGATAAACGTTGTCCCTTGAGGAATCAGATCACAGACATTCACACCATTAACCACTGTGCCACCATTTGACAGGAAATAGATCGTATATTCCACAGTATCGCCACTTTCTAAACGTCTATCAGGACTAATCATCGGAACGCCTAAAAGCCCTCCCCCTGGTAGCTGAGACCAGCCAATCGCGTTATCATCCGGATCAGTAGGATCGTCTACAACCGTATCAAAGTTAATGCCTTCGATCACTTGTCCATCTCTCCTCACCTCAGTAATCCGTTTCACTAGAAGCAAGTGTGGTTCTCCAGCCAAAAATACCTCAGCACTGGCTTGATCATTACCAGGATTTGGATCATCTTGATCTAAAGCACTAATCTGCGCCGTGTTAATAATGGAACCGGGAATATCTCCAGTGGTGGTAATCTGTAACGTAGCGTCGTTAGCATTGCCTAGGTTCCCCACTGACCAAATTCCGGTGCGGCGATTGTATGAGCCTTGAGACGCTTCTGCCGATCTAAAGGTTACCTCAGGGGGTAAGGGTTCCGTCACCGCCACATCAGTCGCCTCATTCGTATCGTTATTGGTCAGAGTAATCGTATACGTTATTTCGTCTCCCACATTGGCTTGGTTTGGGCGTGCGATTTTGCTCAAGCCGAGGTCAACGAATTGCAAGGGAATCGTCACACTATCTTGGTCATCCTCGCCAGCAATGCTGTTTCCTGGGGTAGAATCTGGGTCAGGTCGATCTGAAGCTATCACTTGCGCCCGATTGACGACGGTTTCAGTTGCGGTGAGGGTTGCCTCAATTTGCAACGTGGCGCTACTCTGGTTATCCAGATTACCCACTGTCCAGACACCCGTTTGGTTATCATAGCTTCCCTGGCTGGGTGTCGCGGAAACAAAGCTCAATCCGGCTGGTAATGCGTCCCTAACTTGCACATCAGTTGTGGCGAGAGGTCCATCATTGGTGACGGTGATGGAGATGGTTACATTGTCCCCCGGTTCGGGATTATCAGGGGTTGTTGTTTTGGTTAGGCTTAAGTCTGCGGTTCGTTCGATGGGGGTTTGAACCGTATCGGTATTGTTATCCGGATTGGGATCAGTTACGTCATCTCCTATGGAGTTATTGGGTCCGAGGGGAACTGTGGCGGTATTGGTTAAGGTTCCGGAAGCCGTTCTCGATAGAGTGCCGATTACCTTATAAGTAGCAGTAGCCTCCGGGTCGAGTGTGACGGTTGTATCAATCGCATTACCTGTACCATTTGCCGCACCGCAACTCCCTGTACCGTCAGTAATCGCACAAGTCCACCTGACGTCAGTAATCGTATCAGGAATATCATCCCTTACGGTTGCCCCCATGACATCATTCGGACCATTATTAGTTACAGTGATCTCGAAGACAATCAGATCATTGGCAACCACTCGGTCTGAACGAATCCGTTTTTCAATTGCCAAGTCTGCTTCCGCGACGACGATAGCATCGGTAAAGGTAAAATCCCGAGACGGTAAAAACGCCCAAGTGTCAATACCCCTAACATCGCCAAAGCAAGTTTCTTCATTACTAGCATCAGAACAACCATAGCGATGAGCGCCATTACTGCTGTTGATTCCTTCTAGACCAACTCCATTGATGGAGGCATCCAGGGGATCAGGAGGAATGCCAGGTCCACTAAAACGGCTATCGTCATAGTAAACGGTAAAATCTGGACTGTTTTGACCATTCAGCCGTTCCAGGATAATCCCATTGGGACTCGCTTCCACATCTAAAAACGGAAAATGGACTTGAGCCGCAAACAGATTAATGCGAACCTGGAATCCTTGAGGTCCGCCGGGTATGGGGTTATCATTCCCATCTAAACCATCCCAAACCACTTGATTTTCCCCTTCGGTCACTCGACCCGTGATGATTCTGTCTCGGATGGAGCCGTCATCGTTTCCGAATATGCCATCACCAGTCAAGTCAATGACAACTCTGTAACTACCCGTCTGTGTTGCTGTGAACCGAAAGATACCACCACCGGGCGATGCAGCTTGACCTCGCGTACCCTCATCACCGATAAACCGAAAATTCCTCACCTCCCCAGGAGGACTGGGTTCGGGAGGAGTGTCTAGGATGCCAGGTTCAGGTCGATTAAAGAAAATTCTGTGGGTTCGGTCATCACCAGTATCGGGATTGCGTAATGGATTTTGGAAATCAGGGGGTGGATTTAGGGGAACAGAGGAGAAAAATGGGTTTCCGTTGGGTCGTCTAAATCCTTTATTGTTTGAGAAAAAGATGAATCCAAAGGGTTCTATACCGTTTAAATCAATGCGGTAAACATAACCGGTGTCGGTCAGGATGTAGGCTTCGGAACTCAGGGGTGCATCAAAATCCCCCATATTCAGCGCCAGAAAATTGGCAAAGGCGCGACCTTGAATTGCTCTACCCTCATCAGCTACGGTGACATCCCAAGCGGTTACGAAATTATCATTAGAATCTTGAGAATCTTGAGGATTTTGTTCAGACCAATCCTCGTCGGCGAGGATCGGGTTTGGGTCATCTGTATTCGAAGGATCAGGACTAACAAAGTTAATTTGCCACTCCCCTGTTTGATCAACGTCCACGGTACAAGGACTATAACCCTCAGAAAAAAGAGTATTCGGACCTATTTCTTCTTCTGCACGGTTTTCAATCTTACCCGTGTCGCCGCAACTGCCAGATGTACCACTGGGTCTGGTGTAATTAATTGTACCCTGACCGATGCCCACCGCACTGGAACCCAAGTACAGTGTCTCACCTGCCTCAGCATAAACCTGAATCACCGTCCGGCGCTGTATTTTTCCTGTCTCCTCCGAGTCATTGCGATAGTCCAAAAACGGACGAAAGCCACCACTTGAGGTTAATTCGCGGCTTCCTTCCGCCTGAACGTGAGGAGTGCAAAGACTACAGATGCACAAGGAAAGGGCAAGGCTACTGATTACCCTACTAAAGGATTGAGTTTTTAGGTTATTCACGATCTACTATTAACCTTTTAACAGCCATAGGTTGGAGGGAGTGCAAACAGCGCCGACTACGAACGACCGATCTACCCCTAGCGTCGATTTGCAGGGGTAGGGGAAAGTTAACCGAACAGGGCAGACTTACACCGGGCAAAAGCCAGATAAACTCCTCATAGTCCTATGATTTCGCTCAATTCGCGCTAAACATAACGCGATAGGGGCTAATCTAATCACACTTTGAGGGTAAAAAAATCAGTCTCTCGATAGAGAACAACTATTTTCTCTAGGCAAAATAACAGGGTGTTCTCACCTGCTCAAATCCTCGGGACGATCAATATCATGGAGTATGGGCAGAGATGCGATCGCTAATCCCAAGCGATCGGCAATCTCAACGGTTTGTTGTCTAACTTGCGAGGTTCCCCAATTAATTCCCACAAAGAGTTCAGGAATTAACCGCCGCAAACCAATTAGATAATATCCCCCATCTTGGGCAGGTCCTAATACTACATCCTGCGTTTCCAAGAATTTAAATGCCTCAGCCATTATTTGAGTATCTAAATCAGGGCAATCTGTCCCAATAATCACCACACCTTTCATTCCCGCAGTAAACGATCTCTCAAATGCCGATGCCATTCGCTTACCTAGATCTCCCTCACCTTGTTGATGGTAAATCACATCAGCGCCCAACCAGGCTTGCATTAGTTGTTGATTTCCCCCAGCAA
Organism: Coleofasciculus sp. C1-SOL-03; assembly: GCF_040220555.1. Taxonomy (NCBI): domain Bacteria; kingdom Bacillati; phylum Cyanobacteriota; class Cyanophyceae; order Coleofasciculales; family Coleofasciculaceae; genus Coleofasciculus; species Coleofasciculus sp. C1-SOL-03. The sequence continues at coordinate 43,150 of NZ_JAVJUO010000035.1, read as the reverse complement.
AATGAATTTCTACAGATACAGGATAAAATGCTTGCAGTTTTTTCACTTTAGCCAGGGTATTTTCTGTCATCTGGCGTTGCAGGTTTGCCGCACCTTCCTCACCTAGGGCGGGAATCATCCGCGTTTTTGTTTTTCCCGGTTCGGGATAGCGGGTGAAAATAATTAGCGTTTCGTTTACAGTAGCTGGAGTCATTCGATTAATCTAAATAGGGTCTGCTGAATAAGTTTTATGGTGAGGGGAGGGAACAGGGAACAGGGAACAGGGAACAGGAAAATCCTTATCCAGCAAGCCTTTGACCAAATTCAATAACTTTTCCTGATCACCATAACTCCTGGAGAGCCAGAGTTTATTGAATTTAGAGACATGGTATAGTGATTCAGTCAACATCAGATTCGTGAGCTTCTTCCCAAATCTCCCAGCCTTCTTTAATCAAATAAAACACGATAATAAATCCAGCAAACGGATCAGCTTGCCAAAAGCCAAACCAGTAATTTCCTGCTAACCCTAAAAATAATGCCACTGAAAGAAAGGAACAGACTAAGGTTTCTTTGGCATCGGCAATCAATGCCCGACTATTGAGTTGTTTGCCAACTTTGTTTTTTTGCCATGCCAACAGAGGCATAATAATCAACGAAAGGATAGCGAGAATAATCCCCAGCAATGATGGCTCTGGGGCGTCTTGGTTAATTAACTTTCTCAGCGACTCAAATCCAATATATCCAGCCATCAAGAAAAATGTAATTGCCACAAACTGGGTAGCTTGTCGTTCAATTTTGGCTTCAGCTTCCGGTGTTAGCTTTTGATGCTGGCTGAGACGCCAAATTAAAATACATCCTGATAAGGATTCAACAATACTATCGAGTCCAAATCCAATTAATGCAATACTATTATTAATCGCGCCTAAAAGAATAGAAGCAATGGCTTCAAGACTGTTATAGCCAACGGTAAAATATTCTAAATAAAGTCCTTTTTTATAAAGCTTACTCATTAAGAAATACCTCAGCAGGATTGGTGGGGTTAGTTGATAGGTTCGATACAAGATATGATTAATAACATTTTTCCCTGTATGCCAGGTTGGGATTAGGGCGGGTTTCGTTGTGCAGTTTGAGGTTGGTTAACTCATTTTAACCCTAAACCCGATCCTACATCTTTGGCGTGCGATCGCGCTGGAAAATCCGGTGGGTTTTGTTGTCCGGTTTTCGGTTAATCTATCAAGCTGATATCGTGGCATAAAATCCCCTGTAGGGGCGGGTTTAGGACTAAAATTAACCGAGAAACCAATAACATTTCTACAAAACCCGCCCTTTCTCATCCTGTCACTGAGGCAGCAACCCATAGTAGGGGCGGGTTTAGGACTAAAATTAACCGAGAAACTAATAACGTTTCTACAAAACCCGCCCTTCCCACCCTGTCACTGTGCCTGAAAGAAAGCGTAAATTCTGCCCTAATTTTTGCCGAACTTAAACCTTCACCTTAGCACTCATGTCCAACATGCGCTGAATCGGTTGTAACGCCGCAATCCGAATGTGTTCGGGTAACGTAATTTCTGGCTGACGCTGCTTCATCGCTAGATAAAGTTTTTCCAGCGTATTCAACCGCATGTAGGGACATTCATTGCAGTTACAATTATTCGTGGCAGGCGCTGGAATAAAGTGCTTATCGGGCATTTGCTTTTGCATTTGGTGAATAATTCCCGGTTCTGTCGCCACAATAAACTTGGATCGGGGACGGGTTTGTGAATACTTCAACAGCGCAGTGGTTGAGCCAATATAACTGGCGTGACGTAATACTGGAGGTTCGCATTCAGGATGGGCAATAACCTCGGCGTCGGGGTGTTCAATCTGGAGTTGGACAATTCTTTTTTCCGAGAAGGTTTCGTGAACAATACAGCTTCCTTGCCACAGGAGTAAATCCCGACCCGTCTGCTGCATCACATAGCGTCCTAAATTCCGATCCGGGGCAAAAATAATCGGTTGATCTGGGGGAATTTGCTGGACAATATCGACGGCGTTGGAACTGGTGCAAATAATATCGCTCATCGCCTTAATTTCGGCGGAGCAGTTGATATAAGAGATGACTAAATGGTCAGGGTGTTCTGCCTTAAACTGGGCAAATGCATCCGGGGGACAACTATCAGCCAGAGAGCAACCTGCCTCTAAATCGGGTAGAAGAACAAGTTTGTCAGGATTGAGAATTTTGGCAGTTTCTGCCATGAAATGAACACCCGCAAAGACAATAACATCGGCATCGGTATCAGCAGCTTGGCGGGAAAGTCCTAAAGAATCGCCAATATAATCGGCAATATCTTGAATATCGGGGTCTTGGTAGTAGTGGGCAAGGATAACGGCGTTGAGTTCCCGCTTGAGGGTGTCAATGGCGTCAAATAGGTCATCAGGGATTGACCCAAAGGGTTGTTTCGTTTGAGGCAGTACGGTTGTAAACAATGTTGTAAATTACCCGGAATATATACCTTCCAAATTAATTATAGTGAATTTTACCAAAAATAGCAGGGGTGATGTCATTCGTTCTTGACGAATTGGTTATTTGTCCTTGGTCATTCGTCATTTGTCCTTTGTCATTCGTCGGGGGATTGCGTTTTGGCGATTAACCGGACAAACTCCTGTAATGCCTCCCCATATTGCTCTCTAGCTATCCAGAACAGATCATTATGACCTGCATCCTCTACCCACAAAGAGTGTTTCGGTTCAGGGGCGGCGGCAAATAGGCGTTTTCCGTGGGAGAGGGGGATCGTTTGATCAGCAGTGCCATGAATGACTAAGACGGGACAGTTAACCTGGGTGATCTTGTCCAGGTTGGGGAATTTGTCAAAGGGTAAAATCGGGATGGGTACGACGACGCGAAAGGCTGAGGTGAACGAACTTTCCAGAATCAAGCCAGCCACAGGGTAACGGGCGGCTAAATCTACGGCTGAACCGCCGCCAACAGAACGTCCATAGGCGATAATTTGTTCGGGTGGTACTCCCAGTTGCTCTTTTAAATAGGTAAAGGCGGTGTCACTATCACGATAGGCATTCTGTTCAGAGGGACTTCCCTGACTTGTACCATAGCCGCGATAATCGTAGGCAAAGACGCTAAATCCAAGACTGTGCAGATGGTGCAGCAGGGGCTGAATCTCGCCGATGTCTTCGGCATTCCCGTGAATGTAGAGGATAGTATAGGTAGCTGTCGGATTGGGCAAATAAACGGCGGAAATCTGGAGATCATCAACCGTCGTTAATTTGAGAATGTCAGGGGTGTCTGGGTAGCTGGAGGGGCGCGGTAGGAAAATCATCCGATCTGCCATGAAGTAGACGTATATGGCGAAGAAGACGTAAATGAAAATTAGCGATCGCACGAGTCGTTTCCAGCTAAACTCACCCAAGAGCCGTCGTTTGAGAGTTTCTTGATCCATAGCGTTGATTATGACGCGATTAGAAGTTGTACACTTAGCTTTGCTGCTTTCTTGAGGACATGACATGGCTTTAGAGTATCCCGAAGACTTAAAATATCTAGACAGCCACGAGTATGTACGACTCGATGGGGAAATTGCCACGATTGGGATTAGTGCCTTTGCCATCGATCAGTTAGGTGATATTGTGTTCATCGAACTGCCTGATGTGAATAGTGCCTTGGAAAAAGGGGAAACCTTTGGCACGATTGAATCGGTGAAAGCCGTTGAGGATATGTATGCCCCGGTTACGGGAACGGTGATTGAACGCAACGATGCGATCGTGGAATCACCCGAACAGATTGCTGAAGATCCTTACGGTGAAGGGTGGTTTCTGAAAGTGCGAGTCAATGATTCCGATGAATTGGAAGACACCTTGTCGGCGGCTGAATATCAGGCTCAGGTTGAAGGAGAGGAGTAAGTGTTAGGGGTGCAGGGGGAGCAATGTAGAGACGTAGCATGCTACGTCTGGAAGCAGGGGAAGATTGGGAAGATTGGGAAGATTGGGAAGATTGGGAAGAGAATTAACAAATGGCAAAGGACAAATGACCAATGACAGCACGATTGTGAATGGTTTGTTAAAAAATAATAAGGAGTCGCCCTAACGCTGGCGGCTTGATGCACCAAAATCCTTGAATGAATTGGTTTGATATGGCTAACTCAAATGTCTCAGTTAATCCAGACACAACCCTCAATGGCTTCTCTAATGATTCTCTGCCCACTCTTTCTGCGGCGGATTATCTAATATCAACTGATTCATTTGCCAAACGGCATATTGGTGTCAATGCTGAAGATGTAGCACAAATGCTGGATGTTTTGGGTTACTCCAGCCTGGATAAATTGATTGATGTCGCGGTTCCCTCCACCATTCGGCTGAATCATCCGCTCAACTTACCCCCCGCCCAAAGCGAAAAAGCTGCCCTTGCCCACCTTCAGGACATTGCTTCAAAAAATCAGGTGTTTCGCTCATTCATCGGCATGGGCTATCACGACTGTATCACCCCACCCGTGATTCAGCGGAATATTCTGGAAAATCCGGGCTGGTATACCGCCTACACCCCCTATCAAGCTGAAATTGCTCAAGGGCGTCTGGAGGCGTTGCTGAACTTTCAAACCCTAATTATTGAGTTAACGGGTTTGGATATCGCCAATTCGTCGTTACTGGATGAGGGAACAGCAGCGGCGGAAGCGATGAGTATGAGTTATGGCTTGTGCAAAACCAAAGCCAATGCCTTCTTTGTATCCCAGGATTGCCATCCGCAAACGATTCAGGTGGTGCAAACCCGGGCGCAACCCTTGGGAATTGAGATTATTGTTGGGAATCATCAGGCGTTTGAGTTTGAGTCACCGATTTTTGGGGCATTACTGCAATATCCGGCGACTGATGGCACGATTTACGATTATCGGGAGTTTGTGACGAAGGTACATGAAGCGGGGGGTTTAGTCACAGTTGCCGCTGATCCGTTGAGTCTAACCCTGCTTACACCCCCAGGTGAATTCGGTGCAGATATTGCCGTGGGAACGACGCAACGCTTTGGTGTACCCCTGGGATACGGTGGACCCCATGCGGCATATTTTGCCACCCGTGAGGCGTATAAACGCCAGGTTCCGGGGCGAATTGTCGGTGTGTCTAAAGATGCCCAAGGCAAACCCGCTTTGCGCCTTGCCTTACAAACTCGGGAACAGCATATCCGGCGGGATAAAGCTACGAGTAATATTTGTACCGCCCAAGTCTTGCTGGCGGTGATTGCCAGTATGTATGCGGTTTATCATGGATCGGAGGGACTTAAGCAAATTGCCCAGCATGTGCATCGGTTAACGGTGATCTTGGCAGCCGGGTTAGAACGCTTGGGTTATAACATTAGTTCACAACCGTTCTTTGATACGGTGCGGGTGGAGTTCGATAGCCAGGAACTCGGCGATATTCTCAAGGCGGCGCAAGCCAAGGGGATGAATCTGCGGGTGTTGGATGAGAGTGCGATCGCGATTACTCTGGATGAGGTGACAACATTTCAAGATGTAGTGACTCTGCTGGAGATTTTCGGATCAGTTGGCGTCGAGGGAATGGATTCCCTACCGTTTCCCGTGGATTCCCTGCTAAAACGAGAGATTAAGGGGTTTGAACCGCCTTTTGCCCGCACCACTGCTTATCTGACTGACCCAGTTTTTCTCCGTTATCATTCAGAAACTGAGTTATTGCGCTATCTTCATCGTCTCCAAGCCAAAGATTTATCCCTCACCACCTCAATGATTCCCTTGGGGTCTTGTACGATGAAACTCAATGGCACTGCTGAGATGATGCCGATTACTTGGGCGGAATTTAGCCAGATTCATCCCTTCGCCCCCTTATCTCAAACTCAGGGCTATCAGCTTTTATTCCAGCAGCTTGAGGCGTGGCTGGCAGAAATTACTGGATTTGCCGGGATTTCCTTACAACCCAATGCCGGGGCGCAAGGGGAATATGCGGGATTGCTGGTGATTCGCCAGTATCATGAACATCGGGGTGAGGGACATCGCCAGATTTGTTTGATTCCCCAATCTGCCCATGGAACCAATCCAGCCAGTGCGGTTATGGCAGGATTAAAGGTGGTATCGGTTGCCTGTGATGACCAAGGGAATATCGATTTAGCGGATTTGAAGGCAAAGGCAGACAAGCACAGCCAGAATTTAGCGGCGTTGATGGTGACGTATCCCTCGACTCACGGCGTTTTTGAGGAAGACATTCGCGAAATTTGCGATACGATTCACGCCCATGGTGGACAGGTGTATCTGGATGGGGCGAATATGAATGCCCAAGTGGGATTGTGTCGTCCTGGGGATTATGGGGCGGATGTTTGCCATTTAAATTTACACAAAACTTTTTGTATTCCCCATGGTGGCGGGGGTCCGGGGATGGGACCGATTGGGGTACAGTCGCATTTGATGCCATTTTTGCCGGATGTGTCGTTTGTGAAAGGTCATGGATCAGTGACAAATAGCGACTCCGTTGGTGTTGTGGCGTCAGCCCCTTGGGGAAGTGCCAGTATTTTACCGATTTCCTGGATGTATATCGCGTTAATGGGGGCAGATGGGTTAACGGAAGCGACGAAGGTGGCGATTCTGAATGCCAATTATATTGCCCATCGCTTAGCGCCTTATTATCCGATTTTGTATCAAGGGAAATCGGGTTTAGTGGCGCATGAATGTATTTTAGATTTGCGGGGCTTGAAAAAGTCAGCCGGGATTGAGGTGGATGATATTGCCAAGCGGTTAATGGATTATGGGTTCCATGCGCCAACGGTTTCTTGGCCCGTGGCGGGGACAATGATGGTGGAACCCACCGAAAGTGAGTCGAAGGAGGAGTTGGATCGGTTCTGTGATGCGATGATTGGGATTCGCCACGAGGTTAAGGCGATTGAATCTGGGGAGGTTGATCAGGAGAATAATCTGCTGAAAAATGCCCCCCATACGGCAGAGGTTTTAATTGCTGGGGAATGGAATCGTCCCTATTCTCGCGAACAAGCGGCTTATCCGGCACCGTGGACAAAGGAACACAAGTTCTGGACAGCAGTGGGGCGGATTAACAATGCCTTTGGCGATCGCAATCTGGTTTGTTCTTGTGTGGGTATGGAGGCGTATAGTCAAGAGTGAACCCATTTAGTGGGGTTTGCAGAAATCCTTGGTATGTAGGGTGGGCATTGCCCACCAGCTTTTTCAGTGCTGTTCAAGTTAACATCATTGAAGGCTAAAACTCTGATTGCGAAACGATGATAGGCTAAAGCCCTTACTACAAACTACGAACGATCGCGCTTTGAACGGATCACTTGGTTAATTTGCCACATCACCAATCCTGTACTGGTGCTGAGTTCTAAGTTGGGATGGATGAATGTACCTAACAGAAGGGGAAGGGAGAATTCGATCAGGATGAGTGCGATCGCTCTTTTTTTAGCGGTTGGGCGTTCCATGAATTTGACCTCGATTTCGACTATGAGGTCATTGTTTTTTTGGGTATTTGCCCAAACAACTTGCCCAAGCAACTGGGAAACGGCTTTTACAATGGGAGTTATCGGCTTGGGGAAGCTGACTGGCTTGGGGAAAGCTGATTTTTTTAAGGTTTTCTTTTGATTTGACCGATGTCTAGAAAGATTAGTTGGGGAGAATCCGATCAGACTAATACCCTGAACCTGGTTGAGGCATTACAGAAGCTAGCGGCGGGGGAATTAGAGGCGAATCCGGGTGAGTTGAATACCGAGGTTTTGGCACAATGGGTATCGGAGTTTAAGCTGCGTGTCACTGGGAAAGTGAAGCGTAAACGGGGAAAACGGGAACAAACAGGTACAACCAAGAAAGCCTTAGTCAAATTAGTGGAAGCATCAGGTAAAGGTTTAGAATTACCGAAGCGGATAAAAGAATCAAGTCGCAGTCGATATGAACGCCAAGCCGAGGCGATTCAGACGGTGATTGACTCGCTGCGAGAGTTGGAAATATTAGAAGAAGAACCATCACAGAAGAATCAGGGATATTGGAAATTCTCGCTGAATCTGACGCATCAAACCAAACCAGCCGAGAATCTGGAGAAAATTCGGCACAAATGGCAGGAACGAACGGGTCAAACCCTTGTAGAGACTAAATGGCGGTCTCTACAGGTAACGGATGAGGGGATAAATTGGGGTAAGATTTGCCACGCCATGCTGGAGAAACGGCGACGCGCTACCAGTAATATTTTGATGCAGGAAGAATCTGCCAAGTTTGAACGGGAACAGATTTATGTGCCTCTGGCGTTGGTGGAAAGGAAAAAACAGGATAAGCGCGATCGCGAATTCTTGCCCGAAAAAGGAACCCAACTCTATGAACCGCAGTATCAGGAAACCCAGCGCTTTGAACATGATGCGTTTTTGAGTCAGATTCTGGAGAAAGGGGAAGGAAAAAGCCAAGGAAAACAGATTGCTTTAATCGGCGAACCGGGGGCGGGAAAGACAACATTGCTACAAGCGATCGCGTTTTGGCTGTTGGAGAATAATTTAGGGTTGCCGATTTGGATAAATTTGGCAGATTTGTCGGGGAAGGATATTGGCACGTATGTATTGGAGGTTTGGTTAAATCAAGCGATTCCACCAACGCGATTGAATCAAAAAATTCGGGATGATTTGGTGAAGCAAATTGAACAGGGGCGAGTGTGGCTGCTGTTGGATGGCGTGGATGAAATGGTAGCTTCTACTGTTAAGCTGAACAACGCCAGGAATTGGGGAGATTCTTCGTTCCACTCCGTTCCACTCAGAATGACATCCGAGAATCCCTTACAAGCAATAGCGGATCAATTAACGGGTTGGATTAATCAGGCGCGGGTGGTGTTAACCTGTCGGTTAAATGTTTGGTTGGCATCTACGAATGCATTAGAAACCTTTGAAACCTATTGCCTGTTAGATTTTGATTATCCTCACCAGGTACATCAATTTATTGATAATTGGTTTAATAATTGTAGAGACGTTCCGGTGGAACGTCTCCAGCCTGACAAAGCCAAACGATTAAAAGCCGAATTAGCCCAACCCGAACGCATCCGCATCTGCGATTTAGTCCAAAATCCTCTACGGTTAGCCCTGTTATGTAGCACCTGGCAAACGTGGGAGGGACATTTACCCGATACTCAGGCAGGATTGTATCAGAAGTTTGTCCAGCAGTTTTATATCTGGAAAGCCTCTATTTTTAATACCGATAGGCAAGACGAATTAAATCAAGCCTTGGGACAATTAGCGCGGCGGGATATTGATGAGAGTACATCGCGGTTCCGCTTGCGGGAAAGCTTTATTGAAAAGGAATTGGGGAAGGTAACAGATAATAATTCCCTATTTTTTCTAGCATTGCAATTGGGTTGGTTAAATGTGGTGGGAGTGGCGACAGAAAAGCCGGATGAGAAAGTTTATGCCTTTTACCATCCCACGTTTGAGGAATATTTTGCAGCACTGGCGGTTGAAGATTGGCTCTTTTTCTTAAATCATCGAAACCCACCTCTAGCCTTATCTGATCAAGAGGGAGAATCAGCTAATTCTCTGAAAGCCCCCCTTTTGAAGGGGGGTTGGGGGGATCTCTCTTACCGCCTATTTGAACCGCAGTGGAAACAGGTTATTTTGCTGTGGTTAGGGCGTGAGGATCTGCCGAAAGAACACAAAGAGGAATTCATATATAATTTAATAACTTTTAATGATGGGTGTGGGGACTTTTACAGGTATCGTTCATTTTGTCTAGCCGCCGCCGGAATTGCTGAATTTAGAGACTGTATCTATAGTAAGTGGATTGTAACCAACCTTGTCGATTGTGCCACAACACATTCTGATACTGATTATATAGTTGGTAAGATTATTAATCCAATTTTCTGGGACACTTTACTAGAAAATAATCGCACAATAGCTATTAATTATTTAATTGACGTGTTAGACAGGGGTTTTTTGGATGATGAAGTCCGCTGGAAAGTATTTAACTGCTTAATACAAATTGGCAGAGGAAACTCCAAAGTTATTGTTGCCCTAACTAAGTTAATGGATACGAGCCTAGAATATCAGGAAATTGCCCAGGAAGCAGCGTTCTTTCTCAGGATAATTGACCCATGCAACCGAGAGGCTATTACCTTTCTGGAGCAGCAGTTAAACACTATGAATCTATCGAATGATCTGCGTGTAGAAGCCGCTTATTTTTTAGGAAAAATTGACAAAGGTAATTTAAAAGCGATTACTTTTTTGACAGAGTTAATTGAACGTAATCAAGGCTTAGGTTTAGATGCTGCATCTACTTTAGGAAAAATTGATCCAGGCAACCCAACTGCTATTAAACATTTGACTAAGTTGCTAGAAACCGAACGAGGTGATCGTGTAATTAATATTTCCCTATTAGCCGCCTGTGACTTGCTCAAGACTGATCCAGAAAATCAAGATGCAATCAGGGTTTTAAGAGAATGTATTAAACCCGGAAATGAACCCTGGGATCGCCTAGAAGCAGCGTCGGCTTTGGGTAAAACTCAGCCGGGTAAGCAGGAAGCTATCACAGTTCTTTATGAATTAAGATACGAATCAGTAAAGGTAACTCAAGAAATAAATTTCTTAAAGAAAGTGATTGATAGCTTGAACCAAATTGAACCTCGTATCCTACCTTCTCCAGATTGGTCTCCAAGAACTTTTTTAAAAGAGGATGATTTAGAATTTCTTACTCGGCAGCTTGCATCTATTCACGAACACCTTATAAAACAAAACTCTATTGATGTTGATGACGAAATTTTATATATTGATAACGAAATTTTATATGAATTTATGTGGATTATTGCACAGAACACAGCTTATCCAATCTTCTATAAAGCATGGCATAAAGCATGGCATAAAGTATGGCATCAACCCGAAGCAAAAGAGAATGAACAATCGCCAATAGAAACCACAACCTCAGCCAACACCTTTACCCTCAAAGAATTACCCCAACGCCTACACACCGCCCTAGAAACCAAAACCCAGATAGGCGAAATTCAAGACTTGCCCCGACTCATTTCCATCGACGCCAACAAATTCCTCGATCGCGAAAACCCTGCTACCAAAATCTACAACGAAATGCGACGCCACGGATTCCCCAAAAGCAGCAATGGCACACCCCAAACCCTGGCACAATTGCAAGCCTATTGGGATGAACAGTTAATCGAAAGCAATAAACCTATCGTTTGGCTATTCTACAACAGCACTCCCCTACCCAACACAGAACCCCCAACCGAAGATTTTAGCACCACATTTCTAGCAGATTTAAACAAATTTGATGGGGCAATTGCTATCATCACCCATCAACCCAATACTCCCCTAAAATCATTCTCCCCCAATCAGCCCAATTTAGTCGCAGATATGGTGGCATGGATTTGTCAGTTGTCATTTTAGCCTGAGGAATAGTTAGGGTTTGCTGCATTAATCTGGAAGGTATACCTGATAGGGGTTTCAAGCCATCCCCCCAACAAGTGCTTTCGTTTTTACACCATTAGTTTCAAAATCCTGGGATTGCAAGCCTCCGCGATTACAGAATCTTACCTCAACAGGGGGTTGAAACTGTTCCCTGTTCCCTGTTCCCTGTTCCCTGTTCCCTCTCCCCACCACAAGACTTATTCAGCAGCCCCTAGTTAGGATTTTTTGGCACGATAAAAGGGTTTTTTGACGACAACGGCGGGATAGGTTTTACCGCGAATATCTACCTCTAAGGGTTGACCTGTCTTGGCAAGGGATGGGGGACAATAGGCAAGCGCGATCGCTTTCTTTAGTGTGGGTGAATAGGTTCCACTCGTCACCTCTCCCACAACATTACCATCGGATACCACTGAATAACCGTGACGGGCAATACGCCGCCCCTGCATTTCAATCCCCACTAACCGACGTTCTACACCCTTGGCTTTTTGGGCTTCTAATACAGAACGTCCGATAAAATCCCCTTTCCGATCCAAATGAACCAGCCAACTTAAACTTGCTTCTAAGGGAGTTGTTGTATCATCAATATCTTGTCCATATAGTGCCAACGCTGCTTCTAGTCGCAAGGTATCTCTCGCACCCAAACCACAGGGAGTCACTCCCGCTTGGAACAAACGACGCCACAGTTCTACGCCAACCTCCGGTTTCACCATCACCTCAAACCCATCTTCTCCGGTGTATCCGGTTCTAGCGATAAATCCGGGTTGATCGAGAACCGTTGCGTTGAGATGTCCAAAGGATTTTAGTGCGGTTAAATCCTCCTGGACAAAGGGTTGGAGATACGTCTCGGCTTGGGGTCCTTGTAGGGCGATCAAAACGTTTTCCTGGGAAAGATCGAGTAACTTTACCCCCGTGTTTTCCAGTTGCGCTAACAACCACTCTTTATCTTTGTGACAGGTTGCTGCATTGACAATGATCATCGCCTGGGGTACGCCCGTTTCATCCTCCCCTTGGTGGTAAACAATCACATCATCAATGATGCCCCCTTGAGGATTCAGCAATACCGTGTATTGGGCTTGACCCGGTTGTAATCGACTCAAATCTGAGGGAACTAATCGCTGTAACCCTTGCCATAACTGCTTCCCGGTAAAGGCAAATTTCCCCATGTGGGAGATATCAAACATTCCCGCATCGGTGCGTACTGCTTCGTGTTCTTGTCCGATACTGGTATATTGGACAGGCATTTCCCAACCCGAAAAGCCAGTGAAGCGGGCATTTTGTTCAACCGCGAGGTCAAACAGGGGAGTTCTTGCCAGAGAAGGTTTTGACTTAGCCACAGATCCTTTCAAGTCACAATGTCTTTCATATTCTACCGACTTGTCTGACATTAACTTCTGATCTAATAAATTGCGATCGCGCCAAGACACAGATTAAGTAGGGATTAGGCGTTCAGACACTCCGATGCGCCTTCCTCGCTCAGAACGGGTCAGTACCGCCGCTTCTCTGAGGCGTCTTAGACTCTAGGTGCTGTGCTTTATGGCGGCTGTGTGGAATCCTGGGCATATATCGTCTTTGTTCATCGCCGCGATAAAGGCGGACAATTCATCAGTTATCGCCAATTACGCCAATGGTTCAACGCGATCGCCTGCCAACAACTGCGGCAATTGTGGCTTTTAATTGAGAGCGATCGCTCTCCGGCACCATAAACAATACAATCACCAGCATGTCTCCTGGTTATGCAATCTCTGGACACAGCACTGGCAAAGGCTTGGGCAGGAACAACCGATGATCTCCTAACCTGGAGACGCTTGCATCGCGATATCCCTGGAGAAAGCATCCATCTGGGAACCTGCGATCGCGGATTCTGTTCACCTTCTCAAGATTTTCGTACATAAAAATTAATCTTCACGAAAGTGATTACATCTATTTTTTTACATAATCAAAACTTTACTGGCACGGTTAGAAAGCCTTGATAACGGCAAACCTCTAGGTGAGTCGATGAATGGGGCAAAGATGCTGTGTGGTGGAAATCGAATTGGCGATCGCGGTTTCTTTGTCGAACCGACAGTCTTTGCTGATGTGGATAATTCCATGAAGATTGCCCAAGAGGAAATCTTTGGTCCGGTGATGAGCATTATTAAGTTTAAAGACATCGATGAAGCGATTCGTCTGGGAAACACCACCATGTACGGATTAGCCGCAGGAGTGTGGACAAAAGACATAGCCAAAGCCCACGCGATCGCTCATAATGTGCGTGCGGGTACAGTTTGGGTAAATTGCTACCATGTCTTTGACGCGGCTGCACCCTTTGGTGGATTTAAACAGTCTGGCATCGGTCGCGAATTAGGTGAGTATTGCTTGGAGAATTACACTGAAGTGAAAACCGTAACCGTGCAACTGTAGGCGACAATATCATCCAAGCGGGATGGGGGAGTTGTTAGTGTTGAATTAACTCCCCGTCTCCCGGTCAGCCTCAACAATCAAATTGGTTTATTAATGAGACGTAGAGTCAGAACGAGTTTATGCACGCTTGGAGATCTCTTGCATCCGATAAAAGTAAAACCTGCCCTTACAAATCAACTTATTCCGGAAAAGCCGTATCAATGAAGCAATCATCGCTGTTGTATTTATTCGCCTCCCTATGAAAATGCGTTTAGTCATTCCTGAATCTGTTGAATTCCTTGCATTAACTGAGTACGTTTTTGCTCCCACCAATCATCAGTTACTTCTATCGGTTTGCCACTATCCAAACCTTCCAGTAATAGTGCCTCAATCTGTGCAGCTTTGGCTTGCTCTTGAAGAATCAGGTGCAGAATGTATTCCGATGCATTGCTGTAACCTCCCTTAGCAACTTGTTGCTCGATAAACGATTGAATGGTATCAGGAAGCGAAATATTCATCTTACTCATAACTGTTTTACTGATTCCAGTTGTCTTTTTCAATGTCTAGCAATGTGGTCATAATAAATGAGAATTGTAGGGGCGCACCGACGTGCGCCCTTTACCAACTTGCATTCTTTACCCATGTGCGCCCTTTGCCAACGTGCGTTCAGAAAACTGGTTGGGTGAAGTTATCTCAATTCTATCGTGTAAAATCATCAGGTATAATCGCACCTCTGAGATCTGTACTCTCCAGGTTAGTCCCTGTTAGCTGTGTCGCCGTTAAATCAGCGTTTCTTAGGTAAGCGCCCTTAAGATCCGCATCAATCAAATTCGCCCCATTCAGGTTGGCATTCTCTAAATTAGCACTTTGCAAATTCGCCCCCTGGAGGTTAGCTTCACTCAGATTAGCCTCTCTCAAATCAACTGTTCTCAGATTCATTTCCCTCAAATCAGCGCCACTCAAATTACATCCAGCACATTCACCCGTTTGATGCAATTGCTTAATTTCAGTTAGAGACGCGCCATGGCGCGTCTCTACCTGCACAGGATTGGTAATCCGAGACGCGATCGCGAAACCTGTACCCATCACCGCCAATACCCCCAGTTTCACCACCAACATCGGCGTAATCCCAGACTGGAGTCGCTGAAACTGATCCGAAGTTGGCGAATTTCCCACCACATCAATCGGTAACAATTCCGCCAGCGCCGTCGCCGCATTGGGGAAGCGATCGCTTAATTTAGGTGCGACCATTTGATCCAACCAGGTGATAAACTGAGGATTTAGACCCGATACCAGGGATTTATAGTTAATTCGACAATCCTCATCCATTAGATTGCCAATGTCAGCCGATTTAGTCTGAGTGAGTAAACAAATTAACGTTACCCCTAAACCATATAAATCAGATGCTTCCGTGAGTTGACGATTAAACATCTGTTCCGGTGGCATAAATCCTAACGTTCCCTTCACCACACTACTCGCCGCCAAATCATCCCCAAACGCACGCGCTAAACCAAAATCCACTAAATACACCTTAATCTGGGGGGAACGTTCGACTAAAATATTTTCCGGCTTAATATCTCGATGGATAATTGGCGGAACTTGCTGTTGTAGGTAAACCAACACCTGCAAGAGTGCGATCGCAATTTGTTTAACCTCCTCTGGGGTAAAGGATTGGGGAACGGCTAAAGAGGGGGCTTGTTTGTATTCCTGAATTAAGCAAAAGCCATCTGGCGTTTCAAATGCATCCAGGTAGTGAGGGATACTAGGAGAATCCAGTTGTTGCAGCAGAGTAATTTCTCGTTCATGGGCGTCAAAATCTGACCAATTCGCACCCGTTTTGGCAAATTGAAACTGTTTAATCACCACAGGTTGTTCGGTAGATTGATGGGTGGCTAAGTACGTAACTCGTCCACTACTGCGGTTGTGTCCCAGTTCCCGCTGAATCTGATAACCTTGCGGGGAAAATTCAGGAAATTTATTATTTGAGATTTGCATAATATAATTCATGACAATAATCACAGAATGCGTTTGTAGAAGCGACCCGCTTGCACCAATCAACAACTGTGTTTACTCAATTGGAACGGGTCGCCCTTTCCTTAGGGGTTGCTGCACTTAATTTTGCTTTGCCGTGAGTAGAATAAATGACAAATGACGATACCCGCCATTAACCTTAATTTGAATGTCACTGATTTAAGGTTGGTGGGCAATGCCCACCCTACTGACAAATGACAAATGACCAATGACCATACCCGCGATTAACCTTAATTTTACCCACGAATTATAGCGATTTTGCTCGCTTCACTAACCGAATAAACTCGGCTCGGTATCCATCTAAATCTGCTCCCTGAGATTGACTAGCAAGCTGTAAAACGTGATCAAGATTACCATTGCCTTTGTACTGAGACTCTCTCAATACCATACCAAATTCAGCAACAGATGCCGAAAATTTAAAGTTATTCGAGGCTTGGGCTAAGGTTAATCCTTTATCTACAACGGGCGCGGTAATCAGTTGGGAAGTATCCTGATCCGGTTGCTTATATCGTAACTTCACCTGCATTAACTCATTCGGCGAAAACGTCATCGATTCATCAGTCTTCTGTTTAGAATCTACAAGATCAACATCTGATAAGGGTACATCACTCTTCACACCTACGGGAATAATTTCATAGAGAGCGGTAACGGAATGACCCGCGCCTAACTCACCCGCGTCTTTTTGATCATCCTCAAACGCTTCATTTTGCAGCCGCCGATTTTCATAACCAATCAGCCGATACCCTTGCACTTTGTCCGGGTTAAATCCCACTTGAACTTTCACATCCTTGGCGATGGTGAGTAGAGTTCCGCCAATTTCATTAACCAAGACTTTATTCGCTTCCAGGATATTATCGATGTAAGCATAATTGCCATTGCCTTTATTGGCGATTTTTTCCATCTTGGCATCTTGAAGATTCCCTGTACCAAATCCCAGCACGGTGAGGAAAACACCTTGCTCTCGTTTCTCTTCAATCAGGTTAACCAATTGCTCATCGCTAGAGATGCCGACATTGAAATCTCCATCAGTAGCGAGAATCACGCGGTTATTCCCCGATTCGATAAAATTCTCTTGAGCTAATTTATATGCCGACTGAATTCCCTCACCTCCAGCCGTTGAACCTCCGGCATCGAGTTTATTAATCGCTGTTAATATGGTGTCTTTTTGATTCCCTGGTGTTGGCGGTAGCACTGTCCCCGCCGCCCCCGCATAGACAACGATACTCACCTTATCTTCGTCTCGCAATTGGTCAACGAGTAAGCGGAATGCTTCTTTAAGCAAGGGGAGTTTATTGGCGTCCGACATGGAACCGGAAACATCTAACAAAAAGACCAGATTACTGGGAGGTAAATTTTCTGTGGAAATGCTTTTCCCTTGCAAGCCAATGTGAACTAATTTATGTTTTGGATTCCAAGGTGCTTCGGCAACTTCTGTGGTGATCGAGAAGGGTTGCTCGGCTTCTGGTTGCGGATAATCGTAAGTAAAATAATTGATTAATTCTTCAAGCCGCACGGCATCGGGGGGTGGAAGCCGATTCTCATTGATAAAGCGCCGCACGTTACTATACGAAGCCGCATCAACATCAATGGAGAAGGTAGAGAGGGGATTACTGCTAGTGCTTAAAAAGGGATTTTCCTGGATGGTACTGTAGGTTTCGCGGTTAGATTCTTCGGGAACTTGGCGATTAAGGGTATCGGCTTGTGGTGCTGATTGAAGAGCTTGGGGGGAAGCTGTCTGTGGCGAGAGTAGAATTTCAGCCTGTTCGCTGGACTCTCGTGAATAATTTACTCCACCCTCCCCTTCGCAAGCAACGGTGAGCGTACCCAATACAGCCGCTAGTCCTAACGTCGCGATCGCTCTATGTCTAGTTTTCATGATTTCCCCTTCAGACTGCTCCCCAGTCTGTTCTATAACAAAGTTTAACAACTAACCATTTGCGGTTGTAACGTCTCCGTTTTACTATTAAGGCTAGGAATTAGACCCCGTGGTTGCTAAAACTGTAACATAGGTGATTAGCCCAGAAGCTTCCGGGGTTCCAAACGGGTTACAATCTTCAATGATATAGCGTATACACTTATCTCTCACGGCTTCGGGACTTATGCAATTTGGGGTTAGCGTTGGAAACAGAGCCAGATATGGCTGTCGTTACACTGATGCTATCTATCCTACAAATGTAGCGCAGTAGTTATTTAGTATTTTGATTATGAAAGTAAAACGTACTATTCACTGGAACAAGCTAGCCGAAATCCAATTTTTTAGTAAAATGGAAACCAGAACTCAAGTGTGCCAATCGACAAACAGAGCATAGAAATAGGCGATCGCTTCCCCAATCATGGTTCGTACTCCTTCGCTCGATTGCCACCATTGTTGCGGATCATACTCTTGAGGTTCAGCCGCAATCACACCAACTCGGATGTTTGGTTCTAATACAGCTTTAAATATAATCCAGCTTCGACGGGCATGAGGTCCCAACGAATAAAGATTTATTGATCTTACCTCTAATTCTGAGGTTGATAACCATTCCCGTAGGGCGATGGCGCTAGCTTGAGTTCGATGTTTAATCACATTAGGGGCGGGAACAGCCACCAGTTGTTCTGGGTTAAATCCCAAGCTGATAAATGTGGCGGCGGTGAGTTCGGCAAAATTCTTGTATTCGGCTAAATAATATCCCTTGGAGACAGGTAAACCCGTGGTAATCAGATAATTATAAGACCCGCGTTGGAAACGTGCGATCGCCTCCTTAATCGCATAATCCGGTATCCAGCCTTCCACCACCATGACATCAGCCGCCACGGGAGAGTTAACCGCTAGGAATGGATAGATCGTGCTGAGGGTAAATAGCATGAGAGAAAGTATACAAATCAGTGTCACTATCCATCCCTGAATAGTCAGAGTCCACTGGGTTTTGCGATGGATTAAACGAATTTTGATTTTAGCAGTTAACCTTCTGAATGGCTGTAATTTTTTTTTACCATGTTAGATTTAACCTCTATAATAAACACTCTGAATAGCTGAGTTAGGTTATTCAGTTGTGAAATGCCAGAAATAAACCGTTAAGCTGTCTCGAATTGACGATGAAACACTTCCAAAACTAACTGTACAAATGCACCAGAACTATCATATTTAGCCGTGAGTCTTTTATACTGGTTAGCGGTCACTAGCTTCCCCGCAACGATTTCAAATTCTTCACCTAGTTTTAATTGGGGTGGACTATTGACAACCACACCATCAGGAAGACAAAATGTCTGATTTTTTCCTTGAGTTGGATCTAAAACTAACTCGTTAATGGGTTTGGGATCAGATTGGTTTAAATCTGCCGTCATAGATTGCTGGGTTCCCTGCCAACTTCCTAACAGTTGAGTTACCCTTGGTTCTTCTGGTGTATCGGGAAAACTGTTACTTCCCTCAGTTGTTAGATTACCAAATAATTTATCCCAGTGCTGTTCTTGTAAATTCATGATTTGTGTTTTTTCAATAGACTTGCTTATTACCAACAATATCCATTACAGCCGTAACCATTCCCCCCATTCACTCTCCCTTAAGTTGCGCTATCATATCGGCGGGATTCCAGTAAGCACGAGTGCTTTGGATTTTACCCGCTTCATTCACCTTAAAAACGGTTATTCCTTCAAAAGTTATAGTTTTGTCACTCTTACTGAGTCCCTGCATTGTCCACTTAACGGCAGCTTCATTACCCGCTACAAAAATATGCTCGATTGTCGATTCTAGTTGTTTAAACATTCCCTGTAGCTGGGCAAAAAATTCCTGAAATCCTTCATGAACTTTTGTGGGAGGTTGTCCTACCGGATCATAACTGACGGCATCTTCGGCAAAGTGATCCAGCCAACCGTCGGGATTCATCGCTGCCACTTTGGTAAAATAGGTTCTGACAAGTGCTTCAATCGGTTTGGTTGACATTGTTTTATTCTCCATTGCTGAATACTTCTAGAGTAAAACGGGTAAAACCCGATGCGTCATAATGGCAGATTCCCCGGTGTAAAACAGTAGGACTTGCCAACCAATCAACAACAAACAAGAACTCTTGTCCAGATTCAATACTCTCAGGATAACTGATTGAAACGTTGTTGGGTAGATGTAATGTCAGATAATCTTCTATCAACTGTTCGATGGGTTTCCAGGAGGTGGCGATTGCAGCAGAAACAATCCAATCGGGCGTTATTGTTTTTTGACATCCTATCCAAGTCCCGTACCAGTCAGCGTTAGCATGATAGTGACAGAAATTATACCAATTTTGGAGCTGTGCTTCGTTTGCCGTTTTACTCATATACCCTCGTTATATTTGACTGTTGATGTTGTCTCTAGCCTAGGATATGACTGCTGATAATCAGTGGTGATTGAGCCAGTCAATTTTAATACCCAACTCAGATTTTTATGGGTGAGTTTTGGCGGATATTTAATTAAATGGTTATTTGACCAGATGGAACTTGCGCCTAACCCACCCGACAGAGAATTAATAGTTTCTTGATTAAGTTTCCACGAAAACGGTAACGGCGGCAACAGCAATTAGCATTTCGTCATTTTTATCATTGAGTTCAGGAATGGCTCGACCTTGAACCACCATTCCCCCGGATTGTACGGTGAGTGATTTCTGCCCAAAGGGTAACACGGCGAGAACCTCTTCCTGTCGCACTTGTTCCGGGTAAGGTACGGCGACTTGCACCTCTACAATCATTTGATTGGGATCGCTCAAACCTGCAACTTCCCAGACACCGGGTAAGGCGTTATGGGCGATCGCGTTCCGTACCGCCCTAGACGCCGCTACAGTGGGTTCTTGTCCATGTTGATCTACCCCCATACCCATTTCAATGATTAAGCGTTTGCGAGTCATAGCACTTCTTTATACCTCAACGTTGAACCGCGATCGCACTGAACCTTGGGCAAACGTGCGAGTTTATCCAATTGAAGTTATATCCTATACCTATACAATAAAAATCAATGGAATTAATGGACTGTTACAGACGCTAATGCTCAGGTCTCCTATTCTTATCATGCTCACGGATTTCCAACTCAGCCACTTTATAATTCTTTACAATTAGATTGAGCGAGTGTTAAAAGATGATAGCCAAATTATTAAGCGTTTTACGCCCCAGAAACTCTAAGCAATCCCTAATTTCGCCCAGTTTTCTGCTTCGTCTCTTTATTTATGGAGGGATTGGCGTTAATCTCATCCTACCCTTTTATAATTTCCATTCAAATTCATTTCAACGGCAGAGATATTTACCCAGTCAGCAGATTGACTTACATGCCAAAAATTTTATTGTTTCTCTGAATCAGGCTCAAGAAAATTACTATTTAAGCCATGGTCACTTTAGCGCTTCTATTCAAGACTTAACCTTAGATAGTACCCTAAACCCCAACACCTATAGCTATCGCATTGTTTCAACCATGCCTCTAAGTTTAGCTCAACCGTTAGCTCAACCGCAAAACTCAGACTCCAACATTGAGCAAGTGATCATGATCGTTCAGTCTAAAGAGCTGCGGTTGAACAGTTATATGGGTGTCGTTTATAGTTTCTCAAACAACTCTAACGTTCACAGCATCGCGGCTGTCTGCAAAATTCCTCGTTATATGCCTTTACCAACGACAATGCCTATTTTAAGAAAAAATACCATTCAGTGTCCTTCAGGAACAATCCAATTAGGGAGTAACAATATGTAAGGTTTTTTGGGCTACCTCTTCATTATCAATGAAAAACTTAAATGTCCAATCTCCCGATTGATCGATGTTGGGATTAAAATCATACCAGCACCAAGCACTAAATTCTTTTGCCGACAATGTAAGTCTCGATTGTCCCATACCTACCAATATTCCCGATTCATCAAATAACTGACAGGCGCTGTCATAGTCTCCCTGGGGTAAATCTGGCAATTTTACTGAAAAATAGATTCGTTCTGGATTCTTGCTAATCCGGATCAGTCTGGTACTCGACTTCAGATTTGTCGTCACAGTCACGTCTATATTGTTGAAAAAAAATGGTTTAACTCTAACTAGAGTAAAAACGATAAAACTGAGCGTCGTTAACCCGACTAGACTCGGCAATACTTTTTTGGTAACTTGAGTCTTTGGTGAAGGACGCAGGACTTTAATCGGAACCAGAGCATCTAAAGCTTCGTTAGCATTAGCATAGCGGTTTTGAACATTGGGTTCCACCATTTTTTGTAGCCAGCGAATAAAATCAGGATTAAGCTCAGGAATTCGTTGCTGAAAATTAATCCGACCTGTATCATCAATTAAGACACCAACTTCTGTAGATGGTGTATGCGTGAGTAAGCAAATTAATGTTGCACCAAGACTGTACAGGTCAGAAGCCGCACTAAGTTGACGGTTGAACATTTGTTCAGGGGGCATAAAGCCTAATGTACCTTTAATTACACTGCTGACGGCAATATCTCCACCGCCTAAGCGAGCAAAACCAAAATCGACTAAGTAAACCTGCAATTGCTCATCTACAAGAATATTTTCTGGTTTTAAATCTCGGTGAATAACAGGGGGAATCTGACTTTGGAGATAGTTAAGAATGGACAAGACTGAAAGGGCAATTTGTTTGACTTGTTCAGGTGTCCACTGGGTTTTCATGGCTAAAGACGGCGCATTCTTATAATCCTGCACCATACAAAACCCAGCCACTGTCTGAAATGAATCTAGATAATGGGGAATACTCGGATGATCAAGTCCGCGTAAGACTTGAATCTCTCGCTCATAAGCATCATACTCTGACCAATTGACCCCAGTGCGGGCAAATTGAAACTGTTTCACCACAACAGTACGCTGCGTATTAATTTCAGCTCCGAGGTACGTGACTCGACCCCCAGCTCGATTGTGTCCGAGTTCTCGAATAATTTGATAGCCGTAGTTGGAAAAGTCGGGAAACTTGTTCATAATTTGTCATTTGTTAAGTAGTCGGAGAAAATTAAAGTTAGCGGTTGAGATTAGGGAACTCTTAACAGGGAACAGTAAGGATTTGAGGCTTGTGAACATTTCTTAGTACAGCATACATAATTTATGTCTAGGTGCGTATACTCGCTGCCCTTAAAAAGCCAGCTACCTTTATCTAAGGGGGTAATAACTGTTGGCATGATTTGAGCGTGTGGCAATTTGCCAAACCATACTTATTTTTGTTGTTTATGTTGCCAAGCTTGAGTGATTTTAGGGGATAGTTTGAGGATTGGGCGGGTATACTAGGGTTTAATTAAATGTTCCTGGTGCTGACGATAGTGAACTATGAGTCTGGAATAGTTGGGTCTTAAGTATAAGTAATAGAGTAACAGGAAAGGGATACCCACGAGTTGTAGGAACGCCACTCCGGCAACGGCGGCAAATTCTAATGGCTCGACAAAGGAGGGTATGAGAAAAGAAGGGGGAAATCCCGGTTCAATGTTGATAAAATTGCCGACTAGATTAAGATTGACTGTAGAGCCGAATCCAGCCATTAACCAGAATATCCAGAAAAATCCGAGTCCTCTGAATAAAAGTCCAACTGAGGTCGCCTGTTTTTCCGGAATACCTTTTTGGATTAACGTTTTACTCAAAAAATTTCTGATGTCAAACTCTATTCCCATAAATAGGACTAGCCCATAGAAAAGTGACCATGACCATAAAATAGCTGATTCAGTAATGCTAGAAAATGTCAGTGCCATTGAAACAACGACTGAAAAGGCTAGGACGAACGATATACAGATATGTCCCCCAAATCGTTTAATCAGACTGAATGCATTTTGGGGAAGTCGAGTGATGGGAGCCGTGTGCAGTTGCATCACGATCGCATGAGTGTCGGGGTCAGAGTTGGTGTGTAGAATAATCTGGCGAGTGTAGGTAGCATCAGCCATTAGCTTACGGGTATCCACCGTAATTTTGCACTCTACCTGATTCCCCTCGAATTTCTCCGGCTCAAAGGATATCCAAGCATGATGATAGGGGGTATGAGGTGGATCAGACGGATGAGGCGCAACCTCCCACCATCCAGACAGTATGGTATCGGGAATGGGATTACTAACGCTAATACTTTGGCTGAGTTTTTCTCCATACTCTGAGGCGCTAAATTCCAGGTAATCTCGTTCTAGTCTAACTTTCGGTAAGCGACTGACATCGATGGGTTTAAGTGCCGCGATCGCATCGGCTGCTTCTTCATAGCGATCGTGGGGTTTGGGTTCCACCATCTTTTCTAACCAGTTGAGCCAACCGCGTTGGAGAGGTGGGACTAAATGGCGAAAATGGAGACGGTAGTTACTATCCATTAAATTGCCAACATCTGTAGATTTAGTCCCTGTGAGTAAGCAAATTAAGGTTACTCCTAAACCATACAGATCAGAGGCTGCACTGAGTTGCCGATTAAAGAGCTGTTCGGGTGGCATAAATCCCAATGTGCCTTTAACCACACTACTCATTCCCACATCGCCATCGCCAATGCGGGCAAAGCCAAAGTCTACTAAGTAAACCTGATTCTGGTCATCGATTAAGATATTTTCGGGTTTAATATCCCGATGAATCACGGTTGGAGTTTGATCTTGCAAATAAACCAGAATAGTTAAGACACTCAGCGCCAGTTGCTTGATTTGTTGAGGCGTCCAACGAGAAGTCTCGCTCAAAGATTTAGCCGGAATATACTCCTGCACCATACAGAAGCCGACTTCGGTTTGAAACGAATCCAGATAACGGGGAATACCGGAATGATTGAGATGTCGCAGCATTTTGATTTCTTGCTGATGACTCTCATAGTCAGTCCAACTCGCGCCGATTTGGGCAAATTGAAATTGTTTAATCACAACTTGAGTGTTCTGTTGCTCTGGCGAGATTGGGTTTGCCAGGTAGGTGACTCGTCCTCCTGTAGTATTGTGACCGAGTTCTTGATTGATCTGATAGCCGTAGTGGGAAAAGTCAGGAAAGTGGCTCATTCTATCTGCCCTATCACTAATTTGATCATAGTCATTAGGAAGAGTACACAGATCCCCGACTTCTTCAAGAAGTCGGGGATCTTGCTGGGATAGACTGTAAGTACCTGAGCATCAAGTCTGTCCGCTTCACTAAGAAATGTGAACAAGTATCAAATCCCTACTGTTCCCTGTTAACTGTTCCCTGTTCCCCCATCTCAACCGTCAACTTTAAGTTTTCCCCACTTACCCATGATGGTGATACGCCCCAATTTCGGGTTGAAAGGGAGCAATTTCTGGCTTCACGTCCACGCCTAACTGATTCAGCATCGCTTCTAAAATGGGGTCAGGTGACAAGCGTAAATAGTGAGGAGTGATTTCTAAGGGGACGTGGCGATTACCCAGATGATAAGCGGCTCGCAGTAAGTTAAGGGGATGGGGGGACGTAACGGTTAAAACAGGTTCGGGTTTCGCCGCAATCTGAACGACTATCTCACTTGTCTCAGATTGGAGTAAATCCCCATCGTTGAGAATCGTCCCTCTCGGTAAACGCAGATACAAACCCTGACCCTCTGGAGTTTCAAAGCGGTAGCGCGTCCGGGTGCGTTCCTCGGCGGTGAGGGAAAGTGTAAAATTAGCGGAGATTTCTGTCGCTGAGTTCAAGCGTTGCGTCAACGTCAGCATAAATTGCCCAATTTGTCAAGCTAAAGTGACCGTTGCAGACGAATCAGTTCATTCTGAATTTGCCGTTGTAAATCGGGGTCTAATTGGGCAGTATAGGTAATGGCGTTAAATTGAGCCATATTGAATCCCTGACTTACACCAATTTCTTTGGCTTTATTGCAGTAGTTGACGGCAATTCCTTGGACATCAGCGGGGAGTTCTTTGAGGGAATCGGGTTGGGTACAGGTAATAGTAGGAATCTGGTCTTGGTTTATCTGTTGCTGAATTTCGCTGAAAGCAGTTTGACGGCTACTTTCAATCGCCATAATCGCCTTGGCGTAATTTTTGATTTCCTCTTCCGTGATGGTTTCGGGTGGTAACGGGGAAATAGTGGGACTTGCCTCTGGAGTGGAGTTAGAGGCACATCCAGAGAGGATGAGGGCGAGTGCGGTGACACAACTCGTCCAGGGAAATCTCAACGTTCGCGATCGCGCCGGTATGGGCATGGAATCCGATTCAAGTAGCAACGGTAAAGTGTACGCTCTATTTTGACAGGGTTTGACCGTTTGGAACTCAGTAACACTCAGGGTTCTTGTTTTCTGTTTAGAGTTCCTTATCGAGCAGGATTATACCACAAGAGTTGCTGGCTGTTAGCTGGATTCTTGCAGTTGTGCTAATTTGGTTTGAATCCGCTGTCGTAAATTACTATCTTGTTCTGCCAGACGGGTAATTTGGTTGAATCGGGAGGGGGTTAAATAGTTGTTGACCAGCGCTAACGCTTGGTTACAATAAGTGTTGGCAATTTTTCGCGCCTCCTGAGAGGGTAATTGATTGATAGTTTCTGAGCGATGACACTGGATATCAGGAATGTTGCCATTTACGATTTTTTTAATTTCGTTATAGGCAACTTGGCGCAAGGGTTCCATGGCTAAAACGGCTTTAGCATAGTTGGTTATCTCCGCCTCGGTAACAGCTTGTTGAGCATGGACAGCATGAGTGAAGTCCAAGGTTAGAGACTGTCGCGAAAGTTCCGGGATGAAGCCAGAGAGTAACCCTAAGGTGGTTAGTGCCGTTACAATAAGGGGACGAGAGAACCGAGTCAAATGAGGGTGATTACAGTAGGACGTGATCATAGCGATCGCAAATACTTAAACAGTACACAACAAAACCCAGAGTGGGCTTGTTTTTCCTGAACTATTTTAGGGGATAGAAGTTCCGCTGTCGGGTGTGGGGTGTCGGGTGTGGGGTGTCGGGTGTCGGGTGTCGGGTGTCGGGTGTGGGGTGTGGGGTGTGAGGGTGTCGGGTGTCGGGTGTCGGGTGTGGGGAAGCTGGGGAAGCTGGGGGAGATGAGGGAGATGGGGGAGATGGGGAAGCTGGGGAAGTTAACTCAAAACTCTACCTTACCTGTTAACTATTACTATTAACTGTTAACTGTTCCCTATTCCCTGTTCCCTGTTCCCTGTTCCCTGTTCCCTGTTCCCTGTTCACTGTTCACTGTTCCCTATTGCCTGACAAATGACGAATTAATGACAAATTTGACACAATTTTATCACTTGGGTTTGCAGAGTGGAGAGTCCGTCAGCACCCCGTTTTAGACTCACCTCTAACTCTAATAAAACTCGTAACGTCGCCATTAATTGACCCAGACTGAGGTGTTGCACATCTTTTTTCAGGAAGTAAATACGCTTAGGGTTTCCGACTTCGGCGGCGTTAGCAATAACTTTGATATCCTTTTCCCCCTCACTTATCATTAATTTCACCCATAACCAAGTGCGAAACTGTCCCACGAGGGTGGCGACAATTCGTAATGGGTGTTCGTTATTGTTGATTAAGTCAGTAATCAATCCTAAGGCTTTGTGGGTATCGCCTTTGAGGATACTCCCGGCTAATTGTAGACTACTGTGAGTGGTAGTGGTGACTAATGCCGCAACAGCGCGTTCATCTAAGCTAGTCGTCTCATCACCCGCGTAAAGGCGTAATTTATCCAGTTCGTTGGCAAGTTGGCGGGTATTGTTACCCACTGCATCAGCCAGGAGTTCAGCTGCTAGGGGGTTGAGTTTGACACCCGTGGTTTGGGCGTAGGATTTAACCTGTTGGACTAATTCCTCGGTTTTCCAGGGGGGAATTAGGGGAAATTCTTTGATTTTGGCGTGTTTTTGCAGCAGTTTGGTGGATTTGAGTCGCCCATCGGGGCGATGATGAGTGGTGAGGAGTAATATCGATTCTGGCGGAATGGCGGGAAGCGTGCGCTGAAGTTCAGCCAGAACGTTGTCGGAACAGGTTTGGCAAACGCTGGTATCGACTAGCCAGACGAATCGCCCTCCCATTCCAAAGGGGGGAGTCATCGCCTGATTGAGTCCCTGAATTACGGCGTCGGGTTGGTCTGGGGGAATTTTATCATAGTTAAAACTCAGCCAGTTGGGATCGAGGACAGACTGGCGTAGTTCGTTGACGGCTTGGGTAAGGGAAAAGTCATTGTCTCCCCAATAAAGATAAATTGGCATAAGGACGTTTAGCGTATTCGGAGGAAATTCAACGTGGATGATACTTATCCAACCTATGTCAATCGGGTGGCGAGGATGACTGTACCCGATAGTTATCACTCCCAGTTACCCAATATCCAGGAGTCACCGAAGTTTGAGCATCTGACTGATGGCACAACTAAGGCGGTTAATTTTCCAGGATACACGGTGATGACGCCACCGTGGGAGGATGAGTCGGAGAATGGGGCGTTTTACGGGAGTTTGCAGGAGTTACAAGGGATATTAGAGCAGGAATTGCCACCTAGTTTTATGATATCGCTGCCGCCTGAGAGTTTTCATTTCACGCTGGCGGATTTAATTTGGGAGAATAATTATCGGGATGCGGTGCAGGATAATCCAGAGTTTGAACCGCAACTTCAGGGACGTATTCGAGAGAGTTTTGGGCAATATCAGGAGTTGTATAGGAATTCTTATCCTATATATTGGCAGTTTTTCGGCGTGATTGTTATGCCCCGTGCGATTGGGGTTTGTTTGGTGCCAAAAGATGAAAAATCTTACCAACGAGTGGTTGAGTTCCGGCGTTGTCTTTATCAAAATCCGGGATTAATTGGTTTGGGGGTTGAGCAGCAGTACCATTTTACGGCGCATATTACGTTAGGATACTTCGGGGAAATTCCAGCACAGCTTGAGCGCGATCGCATTAGTAGTATGTTATCGGATTTGAATCAGCAATGGTTAGGGAAGGAGGATAATTTATTTTTGGTTAAGCGGGCTGAGTTGCGGAAGTTTGATAATATGACTCATTTCTATCGCAAATCGGATTTTCCGGTGGTTGATTTTTGAGTTAGTGTGGGGTGGGGGGAAGGTTTACGTTGATTAGTTTTAAACCTGCCCTCTGTGAGGTTGTTGAAGATGGGATTGTTTTGAGTGGTTTGGTCTCAGAATTGGATCGTTTTAACGCAGAGGGACGCAGAGGTAAGCGCAGAGGTTCGCAGAGGGTTTGGCGTTAGTTGTGAGTAGGAGATGGTAGGATATAGTATTACTAAAATAGTTGCGATTATTAAATAGGAGGGTTACATTGATGGTAGAAAAGGTCTGTGAAAACGTGGCAATTATCGGTTGTGGTTACGTGGGAAGGGCTGTAGCCTGCCATTTGCAAAAACAGGGTCACTTCGTCACAGCAACGACTACCAGGAAAGAGCGCGTCACCGAACTTGAGGAAGTAGCCGCGCAGGTAGTGATTATGACTGGAAATGATGCCAAAGCTGTAAAGTCTGTGGTACAAAATCAGGATACCTGTCTCGTGAGTCTTGCTCCAATCAGCACTCGCCAGGTGGATGCAGAGGTATATCGGGAAACCTACATTCCCACAGCGGAAAATTTGGTAGCTGCATTGAAGGAGAATTCTAGTGTTAAGCAGTTAATTTACCTGAGTAGCTGTTCTGTATACGGGAACAAAAATGGTGAGTGGGTTGATGAGACTTTCGGGGTAGATACAGATAATGAGTATAATCAAGTGCTGGGTGAAGCAGAACAGATTTTGTTAAGTTCTGTTCGTGAAGACTTAAGTGTTTGTATCCTGCGTTTGGGTGGAATCTATGGTCCGGGTAGAGAGCTAATGAAACGGTTAAGCCGTCTGGCGGGAAAACGTTTACCTGGAAGTGGTGAAAATGTAGGTTTTTGGATTCATTTGGATGATAGTGTTAGAGCAGTGGATTTTGCCCGTCAGCATAGATTCAATGGTATTTATAATCTGGTTAATGATTTACGCTGGACTTACCGAGAATTGTGCGATTACGTTTGCGACAAACAAGGTTTAGAGAGAATTGTTTGGGATGCTTCTCAACCCAGTTTTCGCCCTCTGAATGCACAGATCAGCAATCGGAAGATTAAAGCAGCAGGTTACACGTTGATTCATCCCCAGACGATTGTTTGAATTAGAATTTGTGCGGTCACTTGTTTTAATCTCCTACTGAATAACTGCGATTCCCTGTTCCCTGATCTCAACCGTTAACTTTAATTATGTCCACCTACTTATGAATCCGCTAAATCATCCGATTCTAGAGCAAAGTTTTGCGATCATTGACCAAGAAATGGGTGAACATAGGTTCACGCCTGATGAATATGCTATTGTCCGTCGGGTAATTCACAGTACGGCTGATTTTGAATTGGCTAAACTGATTTATTTTAGTCCAGAGGTAATTGCATCAGGAATTACAGCTATCCAGAATAAAACCCCGATTATTACTGATGTGGGTATGGTTAAACAGGGAATTACTGGAATGGTAAGTAAAACCTTCGGAAATCCGGTAATGGCGGCGGTTGAACAAGCATCGATGGCGCTTCCGGGGAAAACTCGCACGGAAACGGGTTTATTAAGTTGTTATCGTCAGTTTCCTGAAGCCATTTATGTGTTTGGTAATGCACCGACTGCACTCTTGGCATTATGTGCTGAATTACAACAAGCTTCAGTAAAACCAGCTTTGGTTATTGGCGCACCTGTGGGATTTATTTCGGTTGTGGAAGCAAAAGAGGCTTTAGCCAAAACTCCAATCCCACAAATTCGGATTAATGGACGCAAAGGGGGTTCCCCTGTCGCGGCGGCGATTATTAATGCTTTAATTGTCTTAGCGTGGGAAAAGTCGTGAACTTAATTTATAAGCGTTTGTAGTAAGCGCTTGTAGTAAGCGCTTTAGCGCTTTTGGCACTAAAGTGCCTACTACGAACCCAGTTACCTTGTGGTGGGCAAGAGCAATAAACGATATGATAAAAATTTTAAGGATTATAACTCTTGCCCACCCTACATGAAATATTAATAACAAATAACGAATAACAAATGACAAATGATATTCATGTAGTCGGAATCGGTTTAGATGGTGCGGCGGGACTCACAGAATCCGTGCGACAATTAGTAGAACGGGCGACGCTGTTAGTCGGGAGCGATCGCGTCCTGAGTTACTTCCCTGAACATCCCGCACCCCGCCTGGTTTTGGGCGATTTGACGCAGGTACTCCGCGAGATTCGTCGTCAGTTGGCTAAGAATGAGCCAAATTGCTGTATCATTGTGTTAACCAGTGGCGATCCCTTGTTTTTTGGCTTGGGACGTTTGTTATTAGCTGAATTGCCACCTGAACATCTCACGTTTCATCCCCATGTCAGTGCGGTACAATTAGCCTTTAGTCGGGTGAAAGTCCCTTGGCAAGATGCGGTGACAATTAGTAGTCACGGGCGTTCGTTAGAGCGATTAACCCAAGCATTACAACAGGGAACGGAAAAAATTGCCGTGCTTACGGATAAAATAAATACGCCGAGTGCGATCGCAAATCTATTGCTTGATCTGGATTTACCCTGTGAGTACCAGTTTTGGCTGTGTGAAAACCTGGGTGGAACCGATGAACGGGTGCGGTGTTTGCCTGTGGATGGGGTACACTTAGAAGCGATCGCGCCGCTGAATGTGGTGATTCTCCTGCGTCAGTCTGAACCGAGTGATATTCCCCTAGATGTCGCCAAATTACCTATTTTAGGGCTATCGGATCACAGTTTTGCCAGTTTTCGCGATCGCCCCGGTTTAATCACCAAGCGAGAAATCCGTACTTTGATTTTAGCGGAACTATCCCTACAACCCGAACAAATTATCTGGGATATTGGTGCAGGAACGGGTTCCGTCTCGATTGAAATTGCCCGATTATCGCCGACGTCTCACGTCTATGCAATTGAAAAAACGGCGATGGGAACGGCTTTAATTGAACAAAATTGCCGCCGTTTACAGGTTACGAATGTTACCTCTATCTATGGTACAGCACCGGATATATTATCTCAACTGCCCACCCCCCAGCGGGTGTTTATTGGCGGAAGTGGCGGGAATTTGTTGGCGATTTTAGAACGAACCCAGGCACAGTTAGGAGATAATGGCATAATCGTGTTAGCCTTAGCCACCTTAGAACACCTGAATCAGGCAGTCAACTGGTTTAGCGATCGCGGTTGGATGTATCGATTATTACAAGTTCAGCTTTCCCGTTCCATTCCCATCGCCCAACTCACCCGTTTTACCCCCCTAAATCCGGTGACGATTATTCGAGCTATGCGATCGGATACAATAAATAATTTGTAGGGGAGTGTTTCGCCATTGTAGGGGCGGGTTTAGCCACTCAAACTACTTGGCACCAAAAACTAAACCACAAAACCCGCCCTGATTCATACGTCGTAGAGTATGTAGAGACGCAGCAGGCTACGTCTATCATCAGTGACATGAAGCAAGTTACAGTTTATCTCAACCACGGAAAACACTGTACCGGAAGCTCGGATAATGGCAGAACCACCACCGAGAACCATATCTTGTATCCCGGTGATATGTGTATTGTTGATCCCGCCAATTCCAAAAAACACAAATACAGAGGTAGAATTGGCAGACTGGATGGAACCCAACGCAAAGGAATTCCCCGACTTTGTTTCACGGACAAAAAAGGGGGGTATGGTTATATTAATCCTGTTGATCTTTCCCCTCTCCCCGCCAATCTACCTGCCATAACCAGCATCAAATCATCCTCCCAAAAACCCCATCCCACCTTTTCAGTAGACTTACCGCCAAAAGTTCCCGGCGATAAAGACAGTCTACAACGTGCTATCTGTCTCCTGGGAAATCGCACTAAATCGGAACTCAAACAGAAACAGCAAACCGAATTAAGAGAACTGATTGGCACCTATCCCAACGCCCAGAGAGCCGCTGACTGGAAGAAAGGGTTAAAGCAAGTGGTTAAACAGTCGGATTGAGAGAGATGGGGTGAGGGGGAAATTCAGTTACGACTGGTGTGGCACAGCTAAAATAGAGCTTTGTTTGTAGTAAGCACTTTAGTGCTTTAACGCATAGTTGGAGAGGGCTAAGGTTCCCCTCTCTACCAAACAAATCAATCTATTAGGACTTACGCAAAGGCTCTATGTGTAGGGTGTGTTAGCGTAGCGTAACGCACCTTTGCTACGATATGTGGTGTAGCTGCGTAAGTCCTGTCTATGCCACCAATTAAGGTGTGCAACGCCACTACTGGACTGACCCAGCTAAAATTGTGGAATAGATTTGACCGTGAAATTGGGCGCACGTCGGTGCGCCCCTACAACACGTATTCAGCCAACCCTAATTCCGGGAGGTTGGAGGACTAAGGATCATTAGTTGATCGCCTCCGTCACTTTCATACATCATCACAACAGGTGGACTCAATGTGCGATCGCGTTTATCGGGTAAAGCTGGAAAAATGTAAAAATAACCGTCGCGATCAGTGAGTAAGCGCCAGACAATTGGGGTTTCTGGATTGCTGGTATCGGTGAGTTCTTTACCCAGAAGTCGTTGATATAAATCTTGGTCGCCGATAATCCGGAAACCGGAAGGATTGACTAAGGGATTGTCCAGTTGACGTCCCAGGGAAACAGTGTTATCTGGAGCAACTACGGTGATAATCGGTAAGGTTGAGGTTTCGTTAACTGCATCTAACCAAGCATCGGTATCCGCTTGCCATTGGGCTAACCAAAATAGGGCGGTTAATGCCCATAAGACAATCACAATTTCGATAGTGAGCGAGCCTAAAAATTGCAGCGAATTAAACTGAGTTGAACTAAAGTTAACCAAGGATTGTATCCCTTGGGATAGCCATGCATTGGGGTGTTGTCTGGCGTAATTGAGGAGAGGCGATCGCACTCTTTTGGTTAGCGTGGTGAGACTCGCCATCACCGGATGTTTAATCAGCCAGAGGGTGAGGTGAATCGCCGTAGCGGTGAGAATAAGCGCGATCGCAGTCCGGATAATGGCGAAGGGAGAACCAAACAGGGCGTGGAATGCAGCGAGGTAGAACGAGTCAAAGGGGAAGTTGAGGGTGGAAACCTCAAGATTAAAAAAGCTAAAATAAGCCCAACGGTATGTCCAACCTGTAAAGTACAACCCCGCACCGAGTAAAACGACGAGACTGGTAACTTTGCCTAATAGGTTGGGTTCGTTAGGATCAGGAGGAGTGGAAACCACGGACTTTCTGGCAGCGCTATTCAATTCAATCATATTACGGATATGACTATCATCAAAGGGATGAAAACGGCACTGAATATCATTACCTTGACCCTACTGGTTTCAAGTCTTGGAGTCATCGGGTATGCTGAAACTACGATGAGCAAACCCAGAGAGATTGCTCAAGCCGCTAATCAGCAAGCCCAATCGTTACCAGTCGCCCTACCAGACTCCGCTTTGGTGTGGCAAAAACCTGGGGGTTCGATGAGTGGTCAATTGACGGCGTTGAGTGAAGAAGGGCTAACGATTTCTCAGAATAATTTCTCGGAAACCTTACCTCTGGATGAAGTGAACCGAATAGAATTTCAGGATGAGGTGTGGATTCGCAATCGACAGGGGCAAAGGGTGAGAAGAAAAGTGCGATCAGAAGACTCCTCTACAAGGAGACCGCAAGTTTGGCAGGGAGTGCCGATTTGGGCATTTCAACTGCAAAACCCGGAAACAGCGAGTCTCAGGTTAGGGACAGTTTTAAGCCGTGAGTATTTACAAGATATTCTTTCGATTTCTAGAGATAGTATTTATGTCGTTAATGCGATTGAATTTGATTTGCCAGAACTAACGATGACGATTACAGCAACGCCAATTGACCGTTAGGTGTAGAAGGTTGAGTGCTATGCGGCAAATTTTATCGGGTGTTTTAGTGGTCGGTATGGGCTTGGTTCCTGTAACTGTGCCGTTGATGGTTCAACAAAGTTGGGCGCAAACCCAGGAGTTACAGGCAGAATGGGAGGCGCTTGTAGACCAAGCTATCCAGCAAACAAGAATAGGGCAATATCGACAAGCTATAGAAACCTGGCAACAAGTTTTAGACTTAGCAAGACAACTGAACGATAGACAGCTAGAAGCGTTGGCAATGCTTGGGATTGGTTTTAATTATGAGCAGCTTGATCAGTACCAGAAAGCTCTAGATTACTATAACCAAGCCTTACCTATTTTCCAGGAAGTGGGCGATCAAGCAAGTGTTGCCACTACTCTCAATAATATTGGTAGGGTCTACCATGCGATTGGACAACCGCAGAAGGCATTAGAATCCTATAACCAAGCCTTACCCATTCGTCAGGAAGTGGGCGATCGCGCAGGTGTTGCCACTACTTTCAATAATATTGGTGTGGTCTACCGTGCCATGGGACAACCGCAGAAGGCATTAGAATCCTATAACCAAGCCTTACCCATTCATCGCGAAATGGGTGATCGTGCAGGTGTTGCCTCTACTCTCAATAATATTGGTGGGGTCTACCATGCTATCGGACAACCGCAGAAGGCATTAGAATCCTATAACCAAGCCTTACCTATTTTCCAGCAAGTAGGTGATCGCGCAGGTGTTGCCACTACTCTCAATAATATCGGTGCGGTTTACCGTGCCATGGGACAACCGCAAAAGGCATTAGAATCCTATAACCAAGCCTTACCCATTAGTCACGAAGTGGGAGACCGCGCAGGTGTTGCTATTACTCTTCATAATATTGGTGCGGTTTACAATGACATCGGACAACCGCAGAAGGCATTAGAATCCTATAACCAAGCCTTACCCATTCTTCGGGAAGTAGGCAATCGCGCAGGTGTTGCCGCTACTCTCAATAATATTGGTGCGGTCTACGATGCCATCGGACAACCGCAGAAAGCATTAGAATCCTATAACCAAGCCTTACCCATTAGTCGCGAAGTGGGTAATCGCACAGGTGTTGCCACTACTCTCAGTAGTATTGGTGCGGTTTACCGTGCCATTGGACAACCACAGAAGGCATTAGACTACTATAACCAAGCTGTGACCATTACCCTAGAAATGCGCCAGGGTTTACAGCGAGGAAATCGACAGTCATTTTTAGGAAATGAGCCCGGTAGTGTAATTGCTCTAACGAATCTCTTGATTGACCAAAATCAACCTAAACAAGCTTTTGAATGGATTAACCTTTACAGCACAGCCGAACTCGCTGATTATACCCGCCTCATTGATGCCCAAGTGAGTAATCCCCAAGCCCAAAAATCTCTAGACCAGTGGAATCAAAAAAATCAACAATTAGAAATCTTCCGCCAGCAATTACAAGAGAACTTTTCTGAGGAACGCTCCCGCCAATTTCGGGAATTTGAGGCACAAGTTAACCAAGAAGCGGAAGACATTTCTCGCCAGTATCCCGAAGTTGCCGAACTCTTAGAAACCACACCTGATGATCTTGAGCAACTCCAATCCAGTATCCCTGATGGTACAGTAGTCATTCAGCCCGTCTTGCTGACCAATATAAAAGATGTTCCCAACAATATCGCTATTTTTATCCTGACGAAAGACCAACCCATCACGGTTAAAAAAGTTCCCGTCGATCCGGATCAACTAGATAACCTAATCACTGACTACCGAGAGATAGTGCAAAACCGTTATGCCACAGGCTTCCGCGACAGGGGGAGCGAACTCTACGACTTATTGATTCGTCCCATTGAAGACCAAATCCAGTCATTCTCTCCTAGCAAAATTGCCATCATCGCCACAGGTAAACTGCGTTATATTCCCTTTGAAACCCTCTACAACCGAGACACAGGCAAATTCTTAATTGAAACCTATCCCATCAATTATTTCACTCGCTTAAGTGTCAATTCCCTGCAATTGACAGACATCGGAAATTCTCCATCTTTACAGCATGGAGCGTTAGGATTAGGGAATCCCATCCCGGAAGAACCCTATAATTTACCGGGTGCGGAAGCGGAAATCAAAAATCTGCCCAACCTCCTACCTAGAAGTGAAATCTATCTGGGTAATGACGCCACTGTCGAAAGATTCAAATACCACGCCCCCCGCTTCCCAGTCATCCACCTTGCCACTCACGGCTGTTTTCAAGCTGAGGGTTGTTGTCTAGGAGAAAAAGAAGACTGTAATGGTGTACGTCGTATCGATATGGAACCCAACACTCTCCTATTTGCCGATGAACCCTTCAACATCGCCAATGCTGCACGATTAGGCATGAAAAATACAGAACTTCTTGTCCTCAGCGCCTGTCAAACCGCCTTGCGAGAAGAATCAGACGGGCGGGAAATTGCGGGTATTGCCTACTTATTTGAACGGGCAGGTGCTAAAGCAGTCATGGCAAGTTTGTGGAATGCCGAGGATGAAACAACCTCCGAAATTATGACCCAATTTTATCAAAATCTCAACCAAGGGATGAGTAAAGGCGAAGCCCTGCGTCAGGCAAAACTTCAACAGATTGATCGCCATCCCTTCTATTGGTCACCTTTTATTTTAATTGGTAATGCCCAATAGTTCGTAGTGAGAGCTTTAGCTCTCTCCAGCTATGCATTAAAGCACGCTTTGTGCTTACTACAAACAAAGTCCTATTTGAATCTGGTCACGCCACTACTGGACTGATCCAGCGAAAATTGTGGAATAGACTTGACCATTGAATCGGGCGCAAGTCTTTGCGCCCCTACGGTTTCGGGTCTCCCATTCTAATTCATCAAATAAGGTGTGCCACGCCACTACGCTTGTCCATCACGGCAGACTCTTTAATTCTGCTGCTTTTAGCCCACTGCATAATCACTCATTTCACGCATAAAAGGAGGATGAAAGCCTAGCACAATATCTTGTGTTGGCACACCCAAATTGACTAATTCTGCCGCAATATCATGCTCCGTTGAATTGTAAAAAATCCAGATTTTCTCATTCCGAATATCCAGATGCATTAAACAATGATGCACCCAGCGCCTATGGTGCCAACCCAGATGCACAATTTGATAGTGATTGCGCTGCGTATCAAAGATTGTCTCTACCTCGAACTCACCATAAGCTGGCTTAACTTCTGCATGATCCATCAACAATTGCTGCACAATTTGCTGATACTTGATTACTTTATCCGTTAGTTCTGCCATTGTAAAATTCCCTCCACTTCAAGATTGTAAATCATCAGTTTTACATTGTTTTATGGCAGGATTGATACAGAATAATCAAGTTATAGCAGTAGACATATCGATTAGGACAAATGAACTGTTGTAGAGACGTTCCGCCGGAACGTCTCTATCTTAAGATGCTAAAAAAACGATTAATGTCAGGACTTACGCAGGTACATCATATATGGTGGCAGTGGTGCGTTAGTGCAGCGTAACGCACCCTACAGATAGAGGCTCTGCGTAAGTCCTAAATGTACACAAATATGTATAGTTACGTGGTATTCTTGCTAAAGTTTGGTCAAAAGCTTGAGCTAAAAAGAGAATGGCACTGTACTAAGTTTTGTCAATAGACCTCAAACCCTTACAAATGACGAATGACAAATGACAAATGACCAAAACATTTCGCCAACTCCTCCAACAACCCGAAACCCTGATCCTTCCCGGCGTCTACGATTGCATCAGCGCCAAACTCGCCGAAAAAATTGGCTTTGAAGCCATCTTTACCAGTGGCTTTGGCATTTCCGGTTCCACCCTCGGTAAACCCGATTACGGTTTTCTCACCGCAACCGAAATGCTCAATAGTGTTGGACGAATTGCTGAATCTGTTACCATTCCCCTTATCGCTGATATTGATACCGGGTACGGAAACCCCCTCAATGTTATCCGTACCGTCACCGATATCGTTAAACTTGGTATAGCCGGAATTATCCTGGAAGACCAAGAGTTGCCCAAGAAATGTGGTCATTTTGCCGGAAAACGGGTAATTCCCGCCGCAGATCATATTCAGAAAATCCGCGCCGCCGTTCACGCTCGTGGTAAAAGTGATTTAGTGATCATTGCCCGTACTGATGCCCGTGCGCCCTTGGGACTCGATGAAGCGATTAATCGAGGACGTGCCTATTATGAGGCTGGGGCGGATATCATTTTTATAGAAGCTCCCCAATCTATTGAAGATTTACAGGCGATCGCATCAGCACTTCCTAATGTACCTCTGTTTGCCAATATGATAGAAGGGGGCAAAACTCCGGTGCTGTCGGGTCAACAATTGCAAGAATTAGGCTTCAAAATCGT
This sequence comes from Coleofasciculus sp. C1-SOL-03, assembly GCF_040220555.1. NCBI lineage: Bacteria > Bacillati > Cyanobacteriota > Cyanophyceae > Coleofasciculales > Coleofasciculaceae > Coleofasciculus > Coleofasciculus sp. C1-SOL-03. Next base: position 4,368 of record NZ_JAVJUO010000035.1, on the reverse strand, counting down.
CGTCTATCCCCTCTCTGGCTTATTTGCAGCGACTAAAGCCATGATGGATTGTTTGAGTCATTTGCGCCAACAGGGGACTACCGCAGGCTTTACCCATCTCGTCTCCTTCCCAGAATTTGAGCAGCTTATTGATGTACCGCACTATCGCCAACTCGAACAGCAGTTCACTGTATCAGAAGCATCACCGCAGGGGGAAGCGTGAGAATGATGAGGGAGATAGTGTAGAGACGTAGCATGCTACGTCTCTGATCCGGTTGACCAATAGAAGAATGTCAGTATAGATGGGTAGAAAGGGACGCTATCTTCAAAACTTAACCGAAATCCCCTGAAATCCCCTGTAGACGGCAACTACACCCAACCATTACGGTTCTGCCCACTGATAGAGTCAATCATACAGAGGTAGAGTGTTAGTGTAAATGACATAAAAATTTACAAATAAGGGTAAATCGTTTACCCCTTCAGCCAATCATATACCGCTCGGCAAAGGAAATCCACCATGTTTGAACATTTTACAGACAGAGCTATCAAATCCATTATGCTCGCCCAAGAGGAAGCCCGTCGCCTGGGACATAACCTCGTGGGAACGGAGCAAATTCTCTTGGGATTGCTGCGAGAAGGAACCAGTGTGGCGGCGATTGTCCTCAAAGATATGGATGTCACCCTGGAATCAACCCGGAAGGTGGTCGAAAAAATCATTGGTCGCGGATCAGGCTTTGTTCCCGCTGAAATTCCCTTCACTCCCAAAGCCAAACGCCTGTTTGAGCAATCCTTTAAAGAAGCTCGACAACTGGGACATAATTATATCGGTCCAGAGCATTTGTTACTCGCCATCCTGCAAGACACCGACAGCGTTGCGGGTAAAGTGTTGCAAAGTTTAGGCGTTAATCCATCCACCGCCCGCACTAAGCTGATTCAAGCCATTGGCGAAGTCGCAGCGGCTGCAACCGCTAGAGGACCGGGTACTTCAATGATGGGTCGCACCTCAAAGTCCGCCACCTTGGAAGAGTTTGGCAGGAATCTCACCCAGTTAGCCTCAGAAGGTAAGTTAGATCCTGTAGTGGGTCGTGTCAAGGAAATTGAACGGATTATCCAGATTTTAGGACGCCGAACCAAGAATAATCCCGTATTATTGGGAGAACCGGGTGTTGGTAAGACCGCGATCGCAGAAGGGTTGGCGCAACGGATTTCCGATAATCAGGTGCCAGAACTATTGGAAAATAAGCAGGTGATCAGCCTGGATATCGGATCACTGATTTCCGGTACCCGTTTCCGGGGTGACTTCGAGGAACGCATCAAGCAGATTATGCAGGAAGTGCGGGAAGCGGGGAATATTATCCTGGTGATTGACGAAATCCATACCTTAGTCGGTGCTGGGGCGCTAGAAGGTGGATTAGATGCAGCGAATATCCTCAAACCCGCTTTAGCGCGAGGTGAACTCCAATGTGTCGGGGCGACGACATTGGATGAATATCGCAAGCATATTGAGCGAGACGCCGCCCTAGAACGCCGTTTCCAACCGATTATGGTGGGTGAACCCTCGGTTGAGGAAACCATTGAAATTTTGCAGGGATTACGGGATGCTTATGAGCAGCATCACCGAGTCGAAATCTCTGATCATGCGTTAGATGCAGCGGCGAAACTGTCAGATCGTTATATTAGTGATCGCTTCTTACCCGACAAAGCCATTGACTTGATTGATGAAGCCGGAAGCCGTGTCCATCTGATTCATTGTCAGCCGTCTCCAGCCACGCGAGACATCAAGCGTCAAATGCGTCAGGTAACCAAAGAAAAAGAAGACGCCGTTCGTCTCCAGGACTTTGAGAAAGCCGCCCAATTGCGCGATCGCGAACAGGAACTGGAAACGCAGCTACAAGCGATTCTGCAAGCGGAAACCGATGAAGATACCCCTGTGCAGACACCGCTGGTAAATGAAGAAGATATTGCTCACATTGTCTCCTCCTGGACTGGTGTACCCGTCAACAAGCTGACCGAATCCGAATCAGCCCTGTTGCTGCACATGGAAGATACCTTGCACCAACGCTTAATTGGTCAAGAAGAAGCCGTTACCGCCGTCTCCAAAGCGATTCGGCGGGCGCGGGTGGGGTTAAAAGACCCGAATCGACCCATCGCAAGCTTTATCTTCTCTGGACCAACGGGAGTGGGTAAGACAGAACTGGCGAAAGCGTTGGCGGCTTACTTCTTCGGGTCAGAGGATGCGATGATTCGCTTGGATATGTCCGAATACATGGATCCGCACACCGTTTCTAAGCTAATCGGTTCGCCTCCCGGATTTGTCGGCTATGACGAAGGCGGTCAACTCACAGAAGCTGTCCGGCGTCAACCCTACACGGTACTCCTGTTTGACGAAATTGAGAAAGCGCATTCTGATGTCTTCAATACCCTGTTGCAACTGTTGGATGATGGTCGGTTAACGGATGCTAAGGGTCGTACCGTGGACTTCAAGAACACCCTGATTATTATGACCTCGAACATCGGTTCGCGGGTGATTGAAAAAGGTGGCGGTGGTTTCGGGTTTGAAGATTCAGACAACCTCGCTGAATCTCAATACAACCGGATTCGTAGCCGCGTGAATGATGAACTTAAGGATTATTTCCGTCCAGAGTTCCTCAATCGCCTTGACGATATTATTGTCTTCCGTCAGTTAAACCGAGATGAGATTAAGCAAATTGCTGATCTCCTTCTGGTGGAAGTGTCAACTCGCTTAATGGAACAGGGAATTACCCTAGAAGTGACCGAACGGTTCAAAGAGCGTTTAGTTGAAGAAGGGTATGATCCCAGTTACGGGGCGCGTCCTTTACGTCGGACGATTATGCGGCTATTAGAAGATAGCTTAGCCGAAGCCATGCTATCGAGTCAGATCATTGAAGGAGAAACCGCTGTGGTTGATGTCGATGAGAATGGTGAAGTGAAGGTTTTACCCGGTGAATCGCCAGCGCGATTGCTGCAACCTGTCGGGTAAGTCTTCAGCCACCTGTTTTAGACGTAGCATGTAACCTCCTCCAGAGGTAGCATGCTACTTTTTTTACCTCGATGGTAAAGTATCAGATCCAGTTTGGTTGTTCTTTGGCTGTGAGTTCTTTATCCGGTGGTCTTCATCTGTCAATAAGCATGTCAATAAGACTTTATCTTTGGAGATATTAATGTCGTTCAAAGCCTTCCTTCAACTTAATACGTTTTCTGTCCGAGTTTGCTGCTGGCAATTGCTGCTCTATTCAGTAACAGAATTTGCTGGACAATTTGTTTACATTGACTGGCAGCAGCGTTTGGGTTTCAGCGTGCTTATTCAGTGTTTCCTTCATTCATCGTCATAATTGTGGGCTTGGCTCAAGTCGAACTTGCCTGCTAATTTGAATGGGTTTAATCCCTTAGCGACTTATAGCATCTGATCGATTTTGCTGCTTGGCTGAATCTGTAATTTTACCTGCACATTTTCACAAAAGGGTCATCTATGCCTTGGTTTAATTTTTTATCAAAGAAACGTCCTGCTGCTCAAGGATTTGCGCCGAAAAAGAAGAGTCAGGAGTTACCACAAGCTTTTATTTTAGAACCGATTTTAACGCCCAGTGGTTTATTGGATGGCACAGATAATCCCATAGATCCCGTAGATATCGATATCTCGGCTGACCAAATTGCTGATATTGATATTCCGGAGATTGAGGAAGGGTTTGGCGATAGTTCAGATAATGATTTAGAGGAGATTCCCTTCGTCACATCGATTGAGGGAGAGGAAACCTTAGAGGAGATTCCCTTTGTTACCTCACTGGATGACGTGGCGGAAAGTGAAGCGACAGATGAGGCGCTGACGGAAGAAACGCCGTTAAATGAATCGCCGTTAACGGGGTTAGACAGTTCTAGTCCCAGCTTTGAATCCGGCGTGTTTACGGTTGGACAAACTGGGGAGGTTAGTGTTGATTTCCTCTTTGATGGTGGGGGATATGAAGGTGAACTCGCTGTCTTTAGTTTAGAGGGGATGGAGGAGTTTGAACCGGGTTCTGAGGCGTTTATTCAGGAAGCGGCGTCTCGTGCGTTGAGTGATTCGGAGTTAGGTCATATTGTGATTAGTGACCAAACGGAAGGGGCGCGATTCGTTGGCGAATTAGGAGAAAGTGACCGAAATTCTGGGGACTATCTAGGAGTCAAGACAGTCCAAATGCGTCCAGGGGATGAATTTGGCTTTATGCTGGTTCCCAATAATACAGTACAACAGGTGTTTGATAATCCGGATGTGGGAGGGGCGGCGCGTCCCCTATTTTCTATGGCGACAGCGAATCCAGATGATGGGTTTCATGTCGGGCAAATTGCCGATGTCACCGGGGATGGAAGTACCTTTGTGATGGAAGATTTGCG
>NZ_JAVJUO010000034.1:0-19836 GCF_040220555.1 Coleofasciculus sp. C1-SOL-03 | reverse complement strand
TGGTGAGGAGGGCGGGTTTTGTTGTTCCGTTAATGGTGAGGAGGGCGGGTTTTGTTGTTCCGTTAATGGTGACTAGCTGGATTGATTCCCTAAACCCGCCCCTACAAATTGTCCCTAAACCCGCCCCTACAAATTATCCCTAAACCCGCCCCTACAAATTGTCCCTAAACTCCAAGGAATGCGTGATTATTATTTCCTAGGGTTCTCTACTGAATCAAAATTACCGCCTCTTGCGCCTTCGCGTTGAGTGCTTTCTTCAACTCTCGCCCCACCTTATTAATCAGTTCATCAAACGCTTCCTGATTCTCAATCAGTTGTTCTCGAAACACCTTCTCTAACTCCGGCTTCATTTGCTCACACGTCGAGTTAATCTTATTGTCATTCAACAGAAACTGGCGACTCCAACCAGGAATATCTAACTTTGTCTTAATCGCTTCCTGGGTTTTGCTGCGGGTGATTTCCACACCAGCCGCCAGTACCGAAATCCCATAAATGACTAACAGGGGCCAAGCCAAATGCCCGGTTAAAATTAAGGCAATAATCCCGCCAACCGTTCCCCCACCAATCACGAGATTAACAATTAATAAAACCGTATCCGCCAAGATAGCATCGCCCACGGATATTTCGGGGTTAACCACATCCGGATCAATCCCTTCCTCAAATCGTAAACTACTTCGGGGGATCTGATATCTTTGACAAATTGGATCAGTTTCTACCGACAATTCGGGTTGAATCTTGCTGTTAAACCAGGTGATTGATTGATTTTTGACAATCTGTCGGGCAGATTCAGTTCCATTCTTTCCCAGAGAATCATTCTTAATCCACGCCTCCGCCTTCTGCTTCATCCGAGTTTCTAAGTCGCCTAATGTCCGGATTTTATTCATGCGCCAGTCTTGTAAACTGGGTTTAACGGCGTTTTCAATTAATCCCTGGGATAGCGGTTTAATCAGCAGTTCGATTAACTCAGGAATATGGCGTTCAATAATCGATTTGAGTTTCTGAGAATCAAACCGTTGATCCACTTCTTTTTTAAACGCTTCCGCCCGTAAATCCCAGCGTCCGACTCGTGCTAAGCCTAGGGCGATACACCGTTCGGGTTCAGGATCAGGACGCACTTGGGTGGCGGGTTCGGGGAAAATGTCTTCACAAATCTGACGGGTAAATTGCATCCGTGATGCACCCCCTGTCATTAATATAACTTTTGGAGTTATTCCTTGTTTCGCTAGAGTTTCTTTTGCCTCAATCACTGACTCTCGAAACGATTCCATCCAACTTTTGCCATCCAATTCTGTTAACGGTTGATTCAATATCTCCGTCATGACGGTTTTATTAACTTGGGGGATAAAATAAATCTGTTCGTTAATTGATTCAAAGCCACGGGCAAAGGATTGGGGATGGCTGTAGAGTGGTTCGTTAGCAAAATAATCTTCCTTAGCTTTCCGACTAGCCAAGAGACAACGGGATTTATGATGGGGATATTCCTCAAACACCCATTTTAATAAGGCGGTATCTTCATAGTTCGCCACGGTGCGCTCAAAAATTGCTCGGTCAATCAGGAATGCACCTAAGGTATTGCTACCAAAATCCAGGGGAATTTCATGTAAACTCTTGACTAAGGTAAAATCAGTTGTAGACGAGCCAATATCAATAATCAGTACCGCCGATTTGAGCTTATCATAGTCCAACTTGCCCGCTTCCTTCGCCTGCATAAACGCCGCCCGTGATTCGGGAACCACGCTGAGGCGGGGAATTCCGGCGGCTTTACAGATGGTTTGATAATCGTGGCGATCGCGCTTTGACCAGCCGGATGGACAACCGACGAAAAAATGACTCTTTTCTTCCCCCTCCAGTTGTTTGCTTTTTTGCAAAATATGGTAGTAGGTTTCGAGAAAATGACGAATAGTCTTGCGGTAATCTAGATCCGCATTCGGTTTTTGTTTAAAAGCAATATCCAGTTGAGTTACACCCACTTGAATTAAAGCCTGTTCCCCCACCAAATAACCTAGATCAGGATGCCAGCCTAAGGCGGTAATTTGCACTTTCTTATTATTCACCTCCAGCATTTCTGGGGGATCAATGCTCTCCACTAGCGCTTTAGCCACGGCTGTTTCACCATGCCCTAAATCAAATCCAATGGTCTCTAAAACGTGCATATTATCTGGAATAATAGGAGATAATGGGGACGTGTTTAGGGGTGAAGTACTCTCACTGTGTTCAGAGTTGGTCAAAGAAACTACATCAGTCATAATTAATTATTTATTAACGTCTTGGTTCAATTACCCGTCCCCGCCGCAATAAGCGATCGCCTTTGACTAAAGCGGGCGCAATTGTAATATACTCGTTAGCATTGGGGTTGATACTTGGCTCGAAGTCAAAATACTCCCGATTATTCTTGACATCATCGGGGTGATAGAGTTTGGCTTCAATCCCCTGCTCAACCAAAATTTGGGGTATAAGTTTAGTCAGTTCTAGCGCCATCTGGGGCTTTTCTAGAAATGATGCGCCTATCAACCGTTGTAGCAGATTTAATAGTTCGGGTTGTTCCTCAATTGGATTCGCCTCGACGGTTTTCTTCCCATCTTGGGCTTGAGCAACGGCTAAATCAATGGTGTTAAGCGCCTCGGCTATATTGTCTAACAAGACTTGACTATCGATGCGTAGGGTAAGCTGAGAGGCGGTTGATTCAGGTGTGTCTGTAGGGTTTTCTAGAGAACTTTTATCCAGTTGAGAGACAACCTCAAGCCCAACCAACAACGCCATCAGCAAAATATCTAACCACACTCCGGGCGCGTCGGAACTCAAGTTGAACAGCGAATCCAAGATACCGATACAGAGAAGTCCCTGAAGAACTTTGAGAATCAGGCGTTTGGGAGACAACTGTCTCCCTGGTTTAGCCTCTGACTCCATTTCAGGGGGGGGAACCCGCATCAGGTTGGTTGGATTCGCCGCCGCTAGCGTCGCCACAGACTGGCGCAGTGCATCCAGGAAAAAAGCCGCCAGACGCACTTGAGAGACACTCAGTCCCCCAATGTAACTGCTTTCCAGAGTATTGAGTTGGTTTTGCACCAGCATCACCACCTGTTCTGGATTTGTGGTTTTATCGATCGCGCCTTGCAGTTCCTGCCGTTGTTTGCTAAAAAGCGTGAGTAATGTGGTCATCGCCTATTGTGAGACTATGGCACTGCTTCTAAGTGATACTCTAAAGCAGTTTTTAGTGGTGTGGAATACTCTCCTAACTAAGCTTATCGTTGATGGTTCATCCTCGGTAAACCTCTGGCTGTGAAGTCATCCCAACAACATTGTAGAGACGTGCCATGGCACGTCTCTATACAGAAGCAAAGGTTATGAACTGACTAACGCCGCCGTGACTGTTGTTTCTTGAATAAAGCGCCAAATCCCAATGCCAACCCTGATCCCAGAATCGTCAGGGGTTCAGGGACTGCATCATAAGCGTGGTTATCGCTTTCAAAGGCGATAGTGTCATCCTCACCCCGTTGAGTCAGCACGACTTTATCAAACCATTGCTCTGATCCCTCAGCCGAGAAATTCATGTAAGGATTGTTAGACTCCTCTGTTTGATTCTCTCCCCCAGCACCGGGACCCACTCCCAAACTGACAAAATCATCGGGTGTAAACTGGGCTAAACGTCTATCGCCCCGGAAAAATTCAATTTGATTACTCGAATCCATGGAACCCCAGTGCATCCCCCAATAGTTGGAGGGTTTGGGTAACTGAATCGAGACTTGGTTGATGTCTCCATCATCCTGAGAATTTGTCGGTAGTGACAAGTAAGCTGACGTGTTATTTTGGGTTGGACTGGAAAAGGGAACTGCTCCTTTTGTTGGTACGAGTGTACCACCGTTGTTAATCACTAATGTGTCGTCTGGCGTGTAAGTTGCTCCTTGTTGATTAACAGTATCCACCCTGGTAAAGTCAAGGTCTAGCGCATCATTGAAGTCGATAACCACAGCACCTGGTCTACTGGTAGTCAGTCCCTCACTTCCGGCTGGGCTACCTTTGAGTTCACCGCCCGTTGTAATTGTAAAACCACTGAGAGAAATAACCCCGATCATAGCCGTTGCTGTAGCTGCCACGGTAGTGATGATTGATGCATCCTTATTCATTGTCATAGCTTTATCAAGCTCATCTAGTCTTTATAAAGAGAACTTTATTTGTTCCTCTAGGTAGATGTTAATTTAATAAAGCTGGCTTTTAGGTGAAGCTTCCGTGAAGATAGCCGAATTAATAGCAGGGTTTATATAAAGATTCGGTAAAAGGAGAATTACAGGGCGAAGTCGGAGTCGGACGAAAACTCTGATGTTTATCAATCTGTTGCAGGAATCCACACAACATTGTAGAGACGTTGCATGCAACGTCTCTACACAGAAGCAAAGGTTATGAGATCAGGAGTGAATTAACTAACGCCGCCGTGACTGTTGTTTTTTGAAGATAGCGCCAAATCCTAAAGCCAAGCCGGAACCCAGAATGGTGAGAGGTTCGGGAACCGGACGATAAGCGTGGTTGTCGCTTTCAAAGGCAATACCAGGATTGTTACCCAGTTGAGTCAGTACCACCTCATCAAACCATTCGTCTGAACCGTCAGAAGAGAAATTAACGTAGGGATTGCTCCTGACGCGATCTTGGTTGTTAGGACCGGCTCCGGCTTCTACATCTAGACCCAGAGCTGTTAAATCGTCTGGCGTAAAGGTCGCTAATAGTTGACCATTGCGGAAAAATTCAATCTGGTTAGCGGGAGTGCCAGCACTTACATCATCCATAGAACCCCAGTGCAAACCAAAGTAGTTTGACAGTTTAGGTAAGGTAATAGTGACTTGGTTAGAACCCAAACCTGTATCGGAATTTGTCGGCAGTGAAAGATAGGCTGAAGTGTTTTCAGTACTACCGCTTGGTAGACCTGGGTAGGGAGCGGCCCCTGTCGTTGGTGCAAGAACTCCACCATTATTAATGACTAGGGAATTTCCGGGAAGGTAAGTAGCACCTTGCTGACTCACAGTACTAACGGTTGAATAGGGTGAATCAACTGCATCATTAAAATCGATGACAACAGCATTCGATACAGTAGTGGTTAGTCCTTCAATTCCAGCAGGACTACCTTTAGCTTGACCGCCCGTTGTAATTGAAAAAGCACTGGCGGGATTAACGCTTAACGTAGTCGCAGCGATCACTCCTACTGTAGCTACCATCGATAACTTATGAGTTGATTTCATAATTTTATTAATCTTCTCCAATCTTTGGTGAAAGTGATGTAGATGCTATCCCTTTAGATAAATATTAATCTGATAAAGCTTTACATTTATCAAGTTTTGGTAAAGATTTAGTCGGAAAACTCAGTATTTATATAAAGTTTTTATGAAGACGCAACAAACCTTCTCAAAACTTCACTACGAACCCCCAGCCCGAAAACGGCTCAAAACCTGGCAAATCAAGCGTTGCCGAGAGTTAAAAGGTTAGATAAAGTCACGCCTTCCTTAGTAATTGGCTTAGGTAATTACCGAGGGGTTGGGCAACTGGCGCGATTAGCACCAGCAAAATCCCCGACTTCTCAGGGAAATCGGGGATCTTGTCCTTTGAACCTGAAGGGGTGACAAGGGAGGTTAAGGATTGGCAGGATGTGGGGTGTAGTCAGAATGGCGGATACGTCTCATCACCCAGAACCACCCCCCTCGCAGTACACCCGCCATCGTTTGCGGAGAAATACTAGCCCAGACATTAATCCCCACACAGATACACGCCAACCCTAATAAGATGAACGTGGGCGCCATCACTACCCCAATCATCCACCATGTCCAAACATGGAGAACCATCACCCCAGCCGGAATATAAGCAAGTACAGTCGCTAACCGCACCTGACGTTGAGGGCGCTGGAGTCCCGTCAAAATCATCGTCTGTAGCGTCAGCAGTAAGTTCAGTGGAACTAATCCCCCACAAATCGCCACACAATGGGCGCGGGAGAATTCAAGTATGGAAGTGAGATCAAACATGGAAATATTGCAATAGGTACTTTTGCTAGTTTATCTTGCTTACCCTAAAGATACCTGCCCACAAAGGCTGACTTATCCAACCACGTTACAAAGCTTTTACAATCCAACAGTCAAAAAAAATGGAATAAACCAAAGCACAGTTGTACAATATGACGGTTGTATTGGGCAATACAGGCATTGATCGAGCGCTATACCTTGCCTGAAATGGGCGAACTCTGGACGGATACCTATAAGTTCAAAACCTGGCTACAGGTGGAAATTGCGGTTTGTGAGGCAAAAGCGGAATTGGGTGAGATTCCGGCGGATGCGGTTGCGGAAATTAAGGCGAAGGCAAATTTCGACGCCGATCGCATCTTGGAAATTGAGGCGGAAGTCCGTCATGATATGATCGCATTCCTGACGAATGTGAATGAGTATGTGGGGGATGTGGGGCGCTACATCCACTTGGGATTAACCAGTTCTGATGTTTTAGATACGGCGTTGGCATTACAACTGGTTGCCAGTCTAAATTTAATTGTGGAATGCTTGGAACAACTGATTCAAGCGATTCGCTATCAGGCGCAACAACATCGCTACACGGTAATGATTGGGCGATCGCACGGGATTCATGCCGAACCGATTACCTTTGGCTTTAAGCTGGCTGGGTGGTTGGCGGAAATTCTGCGACACCGCGATCGCTTGGTGAATTTGCGTCACCATATTGCCGTGGGTAAAATTTCCGGTGCAGTGGGAACCTACGCCAATACTGACCCCCGTGTAGAAGCGATCGCGACTCAAAAGCTGGGACTTGATCCAGATATGGCATCAACTCAGGTGATTTCGCGCGATCGTCATGGTGAATTTGTCCAGCAGTTCGCCCTGTTAGGGGCTTCCCTGGAACGCTTTGCGGTAGAAATTCGCAACTTACAACGCACCGATGTCTTAGAAGTTGAGGAATTCTTCGCCAAAGGACAAAAAGGTTCTTCTGCCATGCCCCATAAGCGTAACCCGATTCGGTCTGAACGCCTCAGTGGGATGGCGCGGATTCTCCGGGGTCATGCTGTCGCCGCCTTGGAGAATATGGCACTATGGCACGAACGAGATATTTCTCACTCCTCTGTGGAACGGGTTATCCTGCCAGACACTTGCATTTTGACCCACTTTATGCTTCATGAAATGACTCATTTAGTCAAACACCTATTGGTGTACCCAGAAAACATGAAGCGGAATCTGAATCGGTATGGCGGTGTCATCTTTAGTCAACGAGTGATGTTAACCCTCGTAGAAAAGGGAACCAGTCGAGAAGACGCCTACAGTATTGTTCAGTCTTGCGCTCATCAGGCATGGAATCAACCAGGGGGAAATTTCCGGGAACTCATCGCCCAAGATTCTCGGGTTCAGAGTCAGTTAACAGCGGATGAAATTGAGGACTGTTTTAATCCCCAACATCATTTTCGACACCTCGACGAGATTTATCAACGCTTAGGAATTTGATCACCATGTTCCAAATGTACCGATTTAATCTGTAGGGGCGGGTTTTACTATTATCGTTTCTGACTTAACCCCAATGTAAATAAACCCGCCCCAACCGGGTGATGGTGTGGAGTGTTGTGTCTGGGCGGGTTTGGGACATTTTTTTAGACTTCAGAGTCACTGTAAAAACGCCCGCCTCTAGACAGCGCCGTTGCCAAAGCGATTCCAGGTAAGGTAATCAAGATAGCCCAAGGCGATCGCAACCAGTCTAGCGATGCTTCTTTTTGCTGATCAGACTCAGACTGCTTATATATACAGGATTGGGCGGGATGGGCTGAACTTAGCACCACACCCGTTGCGATCGCACTCGTCGCCAACACAGCCGCTACGACTAATCTAGGTTTCATGATCATGAATCTATAAATCTTCAAAGGAGTTGGCTGGAATCCGTGTTTAAACCCAGCTTGTCTAGATTTTATATCATGTCCGGCTGTGCGAGTTCCCTCCCCTTGACAAGGGGAGGGTTAGGCAGAGGTCAAATCACCTCGCTTGATGTTATCTATCAACGGATACAGATTTTTTGATCGGTCTGTAGTTTACTTCTGTAATCCAGTGAACACCATTGATCTGAATACTTAGATTTAAAAAAATCTCCCACCCTTCACCTAAAAGATTCAATCCCAGTAATTCTCCTTGTTCAAGGCATACACTGCGTTCTTGAAAATTGCTTAAGTTGATACTGTTTCCATTCCAGACTAAAGACTCTAGAAGGACGGATTTCGTACTGTTCCCGACCAGAGAGTGATCCGAGTAGCTAAATGTACCTCTACCCACGCCGCGTATCTCAAACTCATAACGGAGGCAGTCATCTGAACCAAAGTTGGTCTTAATGTTGGCTAAGGGCTGAGAATCACTAGGGACAGCAACGGAAAGGGTTGAGTAATTTTGATTCATTGAAGGTCTACAGGTAAAGGACTATCCTCATGCTTCAGACAACACCCCGTCAATCTTGAGCATTTACTCTTGTATGTATTGCGCTTAGTTAATATTTATAACATTTTGTTTACAATGTGTCTAGTCTTCTCATGAAAATTGCTGATCATCTTCAGAGTATTGGTCAATGAATTAATTTTTAATTGTAAAATTAAGCTTTGGTAAATTTATCTCGGCAAATATATTAAAAAAGGTAAAATTAAGCGGCAAAGGTTTATTTAGAAGCGTAATGCGCTAATCTGAATGAAGAGTGTACATGCAACCTACTTCCACCCAGCGATCTCTCACGCTTGGGTTTCTTGAGTGCCACGGGTTGAGTGTCACTGGGCGCGATCGCGAAATGTCCGATTCATATCATGTATAGCACTACGGGGATACGTTAAGACATCAGTTGATCCCAAGAGGGAACAGGGAACGGGGAACAGAAAAGAATGTCCTAACCTGTTTTGGTACTGCTATACAACGATCCTTGCTGTTTGTGGGTGTAGACATAGACCTGTAGAGACGTTGCATGCAACGTCTCTACAAGGTTGTTCTAGTGTCTTAAACCTCAACTGGAAAACATGGTTAGTTCTGCGCCAAAAATATCCGTTGATTGAGCCGCCACTGTCTGAACATCAACATTATGGATCGTTGCCATAATCGAATGATGAGGTAAAGCAATCATCGTATCATTACCTTGTCCCATCAAAACTACGCCGCGTGGATCTAAGCCACCTAAATCAATTTGGTCTTGATCGGGGTTAAAGTTATTAATCTCACTAAATCCCCTCATTTCTAAGCCAATTGTATCCTGTCCACCGCCCAGCCAGATTGTATTATGACCTCTACCTGCATTAATTAAATCATCACCTGAACCACTATAAATAATGTCATCCCCATCTCCGGTGTTAATCGTGTTTACTCCTTCACCCGCGTAGATGGTATCATCACCAGAGCCAGTGGTAATCGTATCATTGCCAGAGCCACTGTAAATCAGATTATCGCCATCTCCAGCATCAATGACATTGACCCCTTCATTGGCATAAATGGTATCATTGCCATTCCCAGCCGTAATTGTATCAGCAGCCGAACCGCCATAAATCAGATTATTGCCATCTCCAGCATCAATGACATTCAACCCTTCATTGGCATAAATGGTGTCATTACCATCCCCAGCCGTAATTGTATCAGCAACCGAACCACCATAAATTAGATTATCGCCATATATCGCAATAATCCGATTGGTTCCTTCACCACCAAAAATGACATCATCCCTTGATGTGCCTTCTAGCGAATCATCAGCATAGGTTCCAAAAATGTAATTCATCGACTTTCTCCAACTGTGACCTTTGATATTGGGTTATCTCTTGAACATGTATGCTAAGAAGGCAACTTCCCACCCATGCATTCAATTAAAGCTGGCGAAACTTAAATCGCGTCAACCCTCTTTTTGAAGACAATATTTTTTAAGCAGAGTAAAATTGAATTCAATTTTATTTTATAAAAAATTGTCGTGTTTTTTGTGAAGTTTGAATAAAGAAATTATCAAAAGTTTATAAAGTTTTGGTCAAGATGTAAGCTGGTCGGCATTTAAACCTTAATGTCCTAAGTAGCTGGACAAAATTACAGTTGACGGTTGGGATGGGAAGGAACGGAAAGGAACAGTCAAACAGATAATGTATCCCAGAATACAACCAGTGGGTGAATACTCAACTCACGCATCAGCCCACGACTGTTTGGTTAAAGGAAGCAGAGATAGCTGGGGCAAAAAACATTCAACTAGAGCTTATCCGAGCCGTATGACAGCCAAAATCTCAAGCGAGACGCCAATAAATGTATTCCTGTATACATAGAGTATAAGGTTAGGTTAAGAGACTCTCTCACATTCATAATATTTTTTTCAGATAAAAAATCAAAGATAGGGTGTATGCTTAGATATGGAGGTTAACCTGTTCTTAACCAGATAAACTCCACACTACTGTTACGAGGGTCAATGCCAATGGTTGGTGTGGTTTCACCTCGCCCAGAACGGCAGGTCGAAATTTTACATGTTGTTCCAGGTCGTCTAAGACTCCGAGTCTTAGGAGAGGAACCTGGAACCGTATTAAAAGCGGTTACGCCTCACCTGCGAAAGCGGGTCGGCGTGCGAGAGATACGAACCAATGAGCAAATTGGAAGTTTACTCATTACCTTTGATACGAATCAGTTATCCCTAGCTCAGCTATTTGAGAGCCTGCGGGATTTAGGAATTGCTGAAATTAAGCAGCCACAGAGTAAGGAACCCTTAGACTCAGAGGCTTGGAAAAAAGCAGGGACTCAGCTTCAATCCTTCATTCCCTTACTGATTGGACTGTTAACCACCAGGCAACTGGGAATTCAAGGATGGCGGTCAATTCCGGTTTATCTACTGACCGCCAATCTCGTCCGTCAGATTATGCAAAATTTGGATTGGGCAGAAGGGAAGACAGAAGGGAAGACAGAAGAGAAGGCAGAGGGCAGAAGCATGTCCTCGAACGAAGTTAAGGGGCACAAAGCAGACGGAAATAATGCCGATGTAGACGGACAGCATATAACGAAGGCGACCCCTTATGAGCAGAATGGTAAGCCGCCAGCCGTCGCATTCAATACCCATTCAACGGTTGTCTATAGTCTAGTTCATGCAGTTCCTGGACGGATGCGTTTTCGGGTTCCTAAAGTGGCTGAAGATTCAGCCTATCTGCGGCGATTGCAATCGTTAGTGAAAAAAGATGACTGGATTACTCAGATGCGCTGCAACAGCATCGTCGCATCGGTAGTAATGACCTACAACCCGATGCAGGTTTCCGAAGCGGAGGCTGGGTTACATGGCATTAGTCTGATTCAAATCGCCGCTAGTCCTGACTCTAAGGAGCCAGGAAGCGGGGGAACCGGGAAGTTGGGGAGCACAGAGACGGAGGCTCAGAGGGACAGAGAAGCAGAGGAGATGGCAACTGAGCCGGATGTGCCGCCAGCAGACACAAGTTCAGCCGAGCCGAATTCGTTGACTAATTCTGTACCGGACAAGGAAGAAGCAGAGAATCACAACAGTGAGGAGGCTGAGGAGAGTTCTGTTGATCAGGATGTACAACCAGCCAACACCGATGACTCTGTTACTGATACATCAGAACCAACGGAAGACGCTCAACCCGCGATCGCAGCTTCAACGAGTCCTTGGTTGGAATTGAAGTCAGCCGCGCTTTCCACCATTCTCAGATTGATGGCAAAAACGCCAATTGTCGGCGTTTGATCCCGGTTTTGAGTTGTGATTTTCACCCTGGGGAGCGGGTTAGCTCCCGATATTGCTCACCAAAACAAATTGTATTGATAGAAAGAGAGGGTGGTGAAATGAAGCAAGTGCTTTTGACATCTGGCAATGTTTCCCAAAAACAGACAGCCGCCGTGAAATTTAAACAATCACCAACTGTTGTTAAGCAGACAAAGCCAAAAACACGACAGGTTCAGGTAACCTATCGAGTGGTTCACTCCACACCTGGACGAGTGCGGTTTCGGATTGGGCGCATTGCTCATGATTCCAACTATGCTCAACGGCTGCAAAGGCTTTTAGCCGCAGAACCCCAGGTTACATCGGTGCGGTTAAAACCAGCCGCTGCATCGGTGGTGATTTGGTATTTACCCGGTGAACCAGATAGCCAGATGCGTTCCCGGTTAGGGAAACTGATTCAGCTTGCTACCAATGTGGCGCTAACGATCCCAGAGAATACAACTCAGCCAGAGAAGTCACCGGAACCCGGAAATTGGTCTCGATTAAAATTACCGACGTTAGCCACAGTGATTTCTCTGATTAGTGGTCCATTGGGGTTATCGTTCCATCCTGTTATTGTCGGCGGGACAATCGCACTTGCCACAATCCCAGTGGCGCGACGGGCGATCGAAAGTATTACTCAGGAACGCCGATTCAATGTGGACTTTCTGGATCTAACGGCGATTACAATTATTACCGCTCAACGCCACTTCCTCACCTCCTGTAGTATGTTGGGGCTAATTGAACTGGGTGAGGCAATTCGAGAACGCACGGCGCGTTCCTCTCACAGTCAAACCTTAGACTTGCTCAGTTCCTTGGCGCAGGTTGTTTGGGTGGAACGGAATGGCGAAAAACAGCAAATTCCGATTGAACAGGTACAGCCAGAAGATACAGTGATTGTGTATCCGGGGAATCAGATTCCCGTGGATGGGCAGATTCTGCAAGGCAAAGCCCTGATAGATGAGCAAAAACTCACGGGTGAAGCTATGCCGGTGGTGCGAAGTGAGGGGGATAGCGTTTATGCGTCTACGTTGGTACGGGAAGGACAACTGTATATTTTAGCTGAACGCATTGGTGCGGATACGCTGGCGGGGCGAACCCTGAAGTTACTGCAAGATGCCCCGGTTCATGATACCCGTGTGGAAAACTATGCGGCGAAAATTGCCGATCGCATGGTACTGCCGACTTTATTATTAGGGGGGGCTATTTTTGCTCTAACTCGGAATGCGGCGAGGGCGGCGTCGATTTTAACCATTGACTTTGCTACGGGGATTCGCGTATCGGTACCTACTACTGTGATGGCGGCGATGTTAAGTGCAGCCCGTCAAGGAATTCTATTGCGGAGTGGGCGGGCGTTAGAGCAATTGGCGCGAGTGGATGCGATCGTTTTTGATAAGACGGGGACATTGACCCAAGGCGATGTGGCAATGATCGGGATTAAAACCGCTGATCCCGCCATTTCTGAATTAGATGTGCTGCGACTGGCGGCGGCGGCGGAACAACGGATTACCCACCCAGTTGCAGAAGCAGTGATCCGTTATGCCAATTATCAGGAGGTGATTATACCCCAGCGCGGTGAGTGGGATTACCAAGTCGGTTTAGGGATTCAGGCGCAAATTGAAGGACAGGCGGTGTTAGTGGGGAGCGAACGCTTCTTGGTGAAAGAGGGAATTGACCTAGAGTCATTCTATACCGCCCATCCTGAGGTGAAGACAACCGGATATCCGACAATTTATGTGGCAAGTAATGGCAGATTGCTGGGGGTATTGCAATATACCGATCCCTTGCGCCCCGAAAGTGCTGAAGTAATTGCCCTGTTGCGAGATGAGATTGGGGCGGAAATTCATATCCTAACTGGGGACAATTGTCAACGGGCGGCGACTGTGGCGGCTCAATTAAATATTCCTGCCAGTCATACCCACGCCGAAGCCTTCCCCCAACGCAAAGCGGAAGTGGTGCAGCAGTTACATGAAGCGGGGAAAACGGTGGCGTTTGTTGGGGATGGACTGAATGATTCAGCGGCGTTAGCTTATGCTGATGTATCGGTATCCTTCCGGGATGGATCGGATATTGCCCGCGAAACGGCTGATGTGGTGTTGATGCAGAATAACTTGCAGGGTTTAGTCGAAGCCATTGCCATCGCCCGGAGTGCTAAAGAGATTATCCGCCAGAATACCAATATCGTCGCTGTACCCAATTTATCCGGTTTAGCGATCGCGGCGACGGTGGGATTAAATCCGATGACGGCGACTTTAATTAACAATGGCTCTAGTGTGATTGCTGGCGTCAACGGATTACGCCCTGCACTCAAGGGAGATAAAGCGGCGATTGATGTGGAAGCCACGAGTGACTAATTGGAGTTTTTCCGACTGTAGGGGCGGGTTTCACTATTATCTGATGTTGTCACCCGGATGTGACTAAACCCGCCCCATCTCCCCTGACACGACAGAACGTTATCGGTAAAACCCGCCCCTACAACCAGATTCCCCTGTTTCCCTGTTTTCTCAATCTAAAAGTTTTCAATCTACGTTTGGAGGTGTTTTATGAGTTTATTCGATCTCGAAGATTTAGTCGAAGACATTGGCATTCCCGGTGTCCTCATCGGTGTTGGTGCGGTTGTTCTTGCACCAATTTTTGGTCCAGCCTTGGCGAAAGCAGGTAAACCTGTTGCTAAAGCTGCGATTAAAGGTGGCATTGTCTTCTATGAAAAGAGCAAAATTGTCATGGCAGAAGCTGGCGAAGCCTTTGGCGATTTAGTGGCACAAAGTAAGGCAGAACTGGCGACGGAACAAGACGGGACTAGCATTGTCCAAGTGTCCAATCATCCGGAAACGAACTAACACTGTATCCCTAGGATCATGCATTTTCCTGGGTAGGTTGTTAGAATAACAGTTCCGGAAAAGTTTTTTGAATGAAGGAGGTAGATTATGGCTTTTAAAATAACTGATCTGTTTGAAGATCTGGGGGTTCCCGGTGTTGTGGCGGGTATTGGTGCCGTTGTTGCTGCGCCGTTGCTGATTCCGGCTGCTGTCAAGGTGGGGAAACCTGTTGCCAAAGCGATGGTCAAAGGTGGAATTGTCTTTTACGAAAAAGGTAAAGGGATGATCTCAGAATCTGGCGAAGTTTTTGAAGACATCGTGGCAGAAGCGAAGGCAGAATTGGCTGAACAAAAAAGCCAAGCCGAATTGGAACCCGCGCCGAATAGTGAAGGTTAATTTCGATTAACCCTGTAGAGACGCGCCATGGCGCGTCTCTACTACAATTCATGATGCACAATTCATAATTGAGAATTAATTATGATCATCACCAATAATTCTAAAATGCCCAAATTAAGGGAAACTACGCCAGACATCGGTGTTTCACCTATTTATGCTGAACTGATTAGTCAAACACCAGGGCGAGTGCGATTGCGGGTGGCTCCAGAGTATCGCCAATCTCAGGACATTGAACCGCTGATCAATTTATTGAATGAACGTCTAGAGATTTATCGAGTACGAGCTAATATCCACAGTGGCAGTATTACTATTTTTTACGCCCAAGATCACATTAATTTCGAGGGGGTTTGGGCGATTTTGCAGGATTTAGGGGTCACGTTTAGCCAGATTCCCGAACAACAACCGAGACGTTCTGAAAAGGGTCAATCTGATGCGGCGGCTAGTGTAACTTATGCTGTCACTCATCTCAATCGGCGCGTGAGACGGGCAACGGATGGGATAGTTGACATCAGATTTTTGATTCCGCTGGGTTTTAGTGTTTTAGCGATAAGGCAATTAATCGTTAAGGGATTGATGATTGAAGTGATTCCTTGGTATGTTTTAGCTTGGTATTCCTTTGATAGTTTTATTAAGCTGCATTATACCAGCGAAATTCAGGAATAGATAGCCCATTAAGCCTGGAACTAAAGTTCCGGCTAAAAGCTTAAACCCGTTAAAACGGGTTGCAAGATTTACCTAGTAAGCTAAAGCTTGCTTACTCCCATTCCGGCATAAAACTATGGAACTAAAATCTAGCACTGATAAGGATTTCAGCCATTAACATTACCTAATCTTATAGTGGGAAGGGAGTAAGCTTAAAGATAAGAAATTTATTTCCTGGCGTCCAAGTTGGCAATGTGCGGCTTAAATCAGCGCCATTAGCTTTATCGGCTCCAAGCCTCTGTGAGCTTTACGCACCTTGGATAACGCGGTAGCGTCGCTTGCGGTTAGGTGTCGTTTTATCCTTGCGGAGAATTGGTAAATAATCTATTGTCCCTTGAGCTACCTCAAAGACGGAATAGTGAACTTGTGCGATAGTAAAAGTAGCACCAATTCTAAAGAGGTGACCGAAATGATCCAGATCAACCAAGATATCCAGAAAGCCCCTGGACACCAGATTCTAGCAGTAACTGGAAAGAAATATCTCCGTCCTGGAGGGCGCAGTGCTACTGAACAACTACTGGAGTGGGCAGATTTCCAACCTAATGAAACCGTTTTGGAACTAGCCGCAAGTTTTGGCTATAGTGCTATGACCCTAGTCCAACGCTACGGTGTAAAAGTCATCGGCGTTGAGAAAAATCCTGAGAGTGTCCAGAAAGCCCGTGAAAATATTCGTGTAGCAGGATTAGAAAACCAAATCGAAATTGTTGAAGGTGATATCTTTCACTTAGAAACCATCTCAGGACAGTTTGATTATGTCTTAGCAGAAGCTATCCTTTCAATGCAATCTGCTTCGGGTAAAGCGAAAGTTTTGCAAGGGATTAGTCAAAAGCTCAAACCAGGAGGTCAATTCCTTTCCCATGAACTTCTAGCCAAAGCCAAAGAAGCCCAAATTCATGCCGATTTAGCACGGGTAATTCGTACTAACACTACTCCGATTTCCGAAATTGGATGGTTAGAACTCTGTGAAACTGCGGGATTGCAGGTGCAGCAGTACCAAACCGGGGCAATGGGTTTACTGAGTACGCAGCAAATGATTGTGGATGAAGGTTTAGTTAATACCCTCAAGATTGCGTGGAATGTTTTTACTCAACCTCCTATTCGTCAACGGGTGTTGCAGATGCGAGACATCTTTGAGAAGTATCGTGACGAATTAGGTTACATTATTCTCTGTGCCACGTCTAGAAACTAACTATCCGAATCTAATCAGATACTGAAAAAAGTAGAGAAATCATCACCATGACCCAAGAAAATAATCAACTAAGCCAATCCTTTACTCTCAATTTCCCAGATAGAATCGAATATCCCCAGGAGGGAATTATCACTAAAGTCTTATTCAAAGACCAAAACTGCCAATATAGTTTATTTTGCTTGAGTGCCGGAACAGACATTTCTGAACATAAGTCCCCTCGCAATGCAACAGTTAATGTTTTGGCGGGAAAAGGAACTTTAACTTTGGAAGGGAAAGAGATTGCCCTTGCTCCAGGGGTGTTTGTCTTAATGACAGCCAATGCAAAGCACGCTCTCAAAGCTGAGGAAAACCTGGCGTTTCTTCTCACTCTCTCAGAAAATCCCCAGCCCAATTAGATTGGGTTTTTGGATTTGAAAAATCAGTATAACTTCCTTAATAGCCTAAATTTAGGACATTTAATTAAACCATAGCGTCAACTGTTGAGTCGTCAATGCTCGTCACTGTGACTTAAATCCTAAACAAAACTAGGAATAGTCTCCCTGAGCGATCGCGTCCAACTTATCTCGATCTAAGATAATAATCTTCCCTCCTCGCTGATAACTCAGTACCAACTTCAGACTCCTTACTAAACGGACACATTCTTCGTAGCTAATTCCAATACTACGGGCTAAACGATAGTAAGGGAGCTTCATCTTGAGCTTTTGACTCCCTGGGTTTACTTCTACGCCATACTGGTCAGCAAAATGTTGAATGAAACGAGCTAACCGAACAATTGCTCGTTCAGAAATTAAACCGTGTACGGTGTCATGAAGTTCTTGCAGTCGGGTGTTAAACACCGCCAACATCAGCAGGGCAATTTCCGGGTGTTCCTGAATTGTGGCAAGTAAAGCAGATCTCTCTACAGTGAGAATTTCACAATCGGATTGTGCGGTTACCGTCGCTGGTGCAATTGGGCTTCCCACCAAAGCAGGAGCAGCAAATATCTCTCCAGTTGTCAATACCCGAAGTACAGTTTCTTTGCCAGTGGTGGCAATTTTAGTCACTTGCAGGGAACCTATTAGTAAGCTATACAATTGTGGAGCTAAGTCATCCCCTTCGTGCAAAATAATTTCTCCCTTTTGGTAGAAGTATATCTGAGTATAAGGCTGTAACTTTTGATGTTGTTCATTATTTAATGTGGCAAACAACTGAATTTGTGAAAGTTGGTCAAGGGTTGCTAGCATTTTAATTCACCAGTAAAACGGATTCTCGATACCTGGACTTTAGCACCTATTTATCCCTCTATGAGCTACCTCATAGAACCCAGAATCATCTTTTGAGGATAATCATCTCATAGTATTTAAGATAATCATGACAACTATGCCTTCTACAGTATCAGTCTTTTCTCAACACTTAGGAATTAGTGAAAATCAAGTCAATAAGATTTTGTCTCAGTCCCTCGCTGACTGTCTCAAATCCCCAGAACTCCAACAACTATTGGAGAGTCTAGATATCCGCAAACTTAAAGAGACTTTACCCACTGCGGGCGCAGTCTTACAAAAACGCCTACCCCCCTTCTATGATTGGCTAAAAAATGAATTGGGCGTGGCGCGAGTTCCTGATTCCCCAGACCATACCACTACTTGGGTCATTGGCTTTCTCAACCACACAGAAACCTTAAATCATTTGGTTAAACTCCATCGACCTGTCCCTCCCTCGGCAGTAGAAGCATCAGTTCCCCGCTTAGTGGCAACCTTTGATGGAGTGGAAGATGAGGCAATTCGCCAGGAATGGCAAAAAGCTATTGCTGCGCTCTGTGTTCCCTTAGTGGTGGATGCGCGTCAGCGAGAAACTGCTACCAATCCAGTTTAGAATCTGACTGGGAAGCTTTCTCTGGAAATCTTTCTCTGTAAAGCTTCTAGGTTCATGGTTTAGCCAAATCCCCAGGAAAATATACATTAGCAAAAACTGGATTTAAAAACAAGTTTCGTTATGACTGACTCGACTCTTCCTAATATTGGTTCAAAAATGATAGCCAAATCCACAATGTCACAGCGTTTTTCACTTGGACAGCTTGGGCTGCGGTGGCAAATCGCCCTAATGCACCTTTTTCCTACACTGCCAATTGGCCCCATGATGATTTGGTAGGAAATCAACCTCCGGGACAGTTTTTGGTCTGGTCGATTGTTTCTGTGATTACGCTAATTGCTGGCATTGGGATTTTTCTCTTTGTCTATCTGACTCAAGAAGAATTAGAAGAAGTTCAACCTGTTCCTTGTCTTGTACTATTCTCAGGGGCTGAATATTTCGTTTTGGTCGATTAACATTGGGTTGGCAGTGATGATGATTTTCGGTTTGATTCCCAATGGCTTTTATCAGTTGACGGAATCAGTGAATCAGGGGACTTGGTATGCTCGCAGTGTGGAGGTGATTACAAGTCCTTGGATGAAGTGGACAGTGTGGCTACGGATTCCGGGGGATATCATCTTTGCTTTGGGAGCTTTGACAATGTTTTTGTTTACGATTCGTGCAGTGCTTGCTATTTTTCGTTTTCCTGTACCGGAACAAATAGGACAACTGCAAGACTCTGAATCTTAAGCGATCGCAAACTTTGGAAGGGCGGGTTTTGTACGAAAGTTATCGGTTATGTTTTGATAGGTTAGTTCCTAAACCCGCCCCTACAGATTGGGTTTACGATAACGCGATTAATTTAGTCCTTACCTTGCGGACTTTGTTTGTGTAGCTGCGATTTCCAATCGCAAACTTTGGAAGGGCGGGTTTTGTACGAAAGTTATCGGTTATGTTTTGATAGGTTAGTCCCTAAACCCGCCCCTACAGATTGGGTTTACGATAACGCGATTAATTTAGTCCTTACCTTGCGGACTTTGTTTGTGTAGCTGCGATTTCCAATCGCAAACTTTGGGAGGGCGGGTTTTGTACGAAAGTTATCGGTTATGTTTTGATAGGTTAGTTCCTAAACCCGCCCCTACAGATTGGGTTTACGATAACGCGATTAATTTAGTCCTTACCTTGCGGACTTTG